>NZ_JBEXWT010000048.1:0-67934 GCF_040629945.1 Kitasatospora sp. NPDC005856
TTTGGCACGCTGTTGAGTTCTCAAGGAACGGACGCTTCCTTCGGACCGCCTTCCAGCGGACCCTCCGGGCTTCGTTCTTTCGTGTTTCCAGCTTACCAGACGTTTTCCGCTCCGTTTACCGGGGCTTTCCACTTCCGATTTGCCGGTGTCGCCCGGCGCTTGCGCTCCGTTCGACGTTTCAAACCTTAGCCGAGCTCTGCTCCGAAAAGCGAATCGACCGCAATCCGATTAAATGAACACGCCACATTCAGACCGGGCCGTATCTGCCCATGACAGATCCGCCCGAGCCGGGAAGTGTTGCTTCAAGGGATTGGCCGCCCCGGGACCGTCCGCGCCGATGCGTGTCCGGTGCTCCCAGTCGAGCGACTGGGAGACAGTACTCCTCCTCGGCGCTCGAGACAAACGCCCTGTGCCAAGGGCCGCCGGCGCCTCGGAAGAGGCACCGATCCCATGGGATCGTTCGTGGGTCCGATGACGGTCCCGAAGGGGACGCGGACGTCGCGGGCGAGTGGAGAGGACCCGGGCGGGACCGAGGACCCGGGGGCGGTCCGGGCGGCGTTCGCCGAGCTGACCGTCCTGTCGGAGGGCGGCGCCCGGCAGCCCGCGCCGGTTCACCGCCTCACGGGCGGGCGGCGATGCAGTCGGTGTCCTGGGCGGGCAGGACGCCGTCCAGGAGGTAGCGGTCGACGGCCGCGTCGACGCAGGCGTCCCGCGGCGCGAACATGCCCGCGTAGACGGTGTGGTGGAAGGCTCCGCGCAGGGTGACGAGGCGGGAGCCGGTCAGGGCCCGGTGGGCGGAGAGCTGGCCGGCTCGGGTCGCGGCCGGGTCGCCGTCCGCGCCGACCAGGAGGGCGGGTACGGCGTTGCGCACCCGGGTGGGCGGTTCGGCGGGCTGTGCGGGCCAGAAGGTGCAGGGGGTGAGGTTGCGGGTGAGCGGGCCGAACAGCGACTCGTCGGCGCGGTGGACCTGGACGTCCCGGTAGTAGGCGAGCGGGTCGCGCGAGGCGGCGCGGTCGGCGCACATGATCGCGGTCTGCACGGCGGCGGACCCGCCGATGTCGGGGGCCTCCAGGCCGGTGAGCACGGCCTCCAGCAGCGCGGTCGGCTCGGCGGTCCGGCCTTCGGCGGCGTCGACCAGGACGCGCACCAGGTCGGCGAACTCCGTGTAGGCGGCGGTGTCGTCGCCGGCCGACACCGTCCACAGCACCTGCGGCAGGGTGCGGGCGTCGACCCGGTGGGTGCCGACCGTCAGCGGGGCCCGCTCGGTCTGCCGGCGCACCCGCTCCACCGCGGCCAGCACCCGGGTGGTGCTGGTGCCCAGGTGGTGGCGGTCGTCGTGGCGGGCCGTCCACTCGGCCCACGCGGTGAGCGCGGCGTCCATCGCGGGGCCCTGGGTGGCGGTCAGGTCGGGGCCGAAGCGGTCGGGGTCCAGGGCGGCGTCGAGCACCGCTCGTCCGACCCGCTCGGGGAACAGCTGCAGGTACACCTCGCCGAGGTAACTGCCGTAGGAGGAACCGAGGTAGGCGATCGTCGGCTCGCCGAGGACGGCGCGCACCAGGTCCATGTCCCGGGCGGTTTCGCGGGTGGAGACGTGCGGCAGCACGTCGCGGTACGGCGCGCAGCGCGCGGCCAGGTCCTCGGCGACTGCGGCGGACCGCTCGAAGGTCGCGCGGGTGGGGCCGGCCGACCCCGGGCCGCTGGTGGGCCAGCCGCAGTCCAGCGGAGTGCTGGCGCCGACGAAGCGCGGGTCCATGGCGACGATGTCGTAGCGAGCGGCGAGGGCGGGTGCGGCCTGGCTCAGGGCGAGGCTGAGGTGTCGGGCGGGGACGCCGGGGCCGCCCGGGTTGTAGAAGAGGGCGCCCAGGCGGTGGGCGGGGTCGGTGGCGGGCAGCCGGGAGAGGGCGACGCTCAGGGTCGGACCGTCCGGCCGGCGGTGGTCGAGCGGGACGGTGACCTCGGTGCAGCGGGCGCCGGCGTCGTCGAGCTCGGCGCCGGCGGTGTCCTGCGGGCCGGTTCGGCACGGGTGCCAGGCCGGCTGTTGGCGGCGCAGCGCGGCGAGCGGGTCGACGGCGTCGACACCGTCGCCGGTCGCCCGGGCCTGGCCGGTCACGCCGACCGCGTCGGCGACGCGGCCGGCAGCCGCGGCGCCCGCGGCGGACGGCGCGGTGAGGAGGGTCAGGGCCAGCGCCGCCAGGGCGGCGGCCGGCTTGGCGGCGCGGATCACGATGGTTCCCCTCGGGTGTTCGGCAGGCCGTCGGGGCGACGCTAGGCGGCCCGGCCGGCCGGGCACATCCACCGAAGGTACCGGCCGACGGCGCCGAACTGCGCCTTCCGGTCTACGACTTAAGGATCACACCCCCGAGTGCCGCGTTCGGCCCGGGGGTGTGGACGAGAAGGCGGAACCCCCGGGTGGCGCCCGGCCGAGCCACCGCGCCGCCCTCCCGGTTCACCCTCCCGGTTCGCCCCTCCGGGCCGCCTACCGGAACAGACGGTCGCCGGCGGTGGCCATGCGGTGGGTGCCGCTGTGGCGGTTCACCCAGTCCCGGACGAGGTTGACGGCGTTGGCGCACTGCCAGCTGTTGTCGTACTCCCGCACGCCGGTGAAGGCGCCGTACCCGGCGATGATGCCGTCCACCTGCGCGTCGCCCAGCAGCTTGTCGACGTACCAGGGGTCGTTGTAGGTGGTCGTCCAGGACAGGGTGGCCGCGAGCCGTCCGGCGGCCCGGTCGGCCGCTCCCTTCTTCAGTTCCGCGCAGGTGTTGTAGGTGGCCTCCGTGCAGTTGCCGAAGCCCTTGGTGATGTCGCTGTCGCCGTAGTCCATCGCCCGGTGGCCGGCCGGGAATCCGGTGCCCGACTTGGCGAAGGCGCTCTGCACCTGGTCGCGGGTGCCGGTCGTGGTGATGCCCTCGAGCGGGCCGAGCTTGCCCTCCAGGCTCTTCCAGCCCCGGCCGCCGACGTCCGGCGTGCTGCCGCCGTGGTACTCGTAGAAGCCGTAGAGCACCTGGATGCCGGCGGCCGTCAGCCGCTGGGCCTTGTCGCGCAGCCCGGCGACGCTGCAGGTGCGGTTGGGCTCCTCCCCGCAGTAGTTGGGGTCCTTGATGTCCAGCCAGACCAGCGACAGCCGGCGGCCCGCGTTGGCGTTGGAGATGATGCGGTCGAGCATGCTGTCGAAGCTGGGGCCGAGCCGGTTCTCACCGGCCGAGGAGCAGTCATGGTAAACACGCCACTCGTTCGGGTTCCACCAGGCGCAGACGTCGATCTCGATGGCGTTGGCGCCGTGGTTGAGCGCGGCGTCCACGCCGTCCAGGGTGTCGACCCGGTGCGCGATGGCGTAGATCGGGTGACGCTGGTCGGCGGCCGCCGCCGGGGTGGCGCCGAGCGCGGTGGTGCCGGCGATCCCGCACAGCGCCGCGAGCGCCGTCAGGGCCGGGACCGTCCGTGAACGGGCACCGTGCCTGAGATGAGCGGTCAAGGGAGTCACTCCTTCTTGCTGGTGTACCGACAGGACGATCCCACCAACTGCGCCTTGACGTGCGGTAAACGGGCCATGAACGACATCCCGGGAAAGCGGAGCAGAGAGCCGGGCGGAACAGCCGGGCGGGAAGCGGCGCACCGGCCCGGCCCGGCCCGGCCGTCAGCCGAGCGGCGACAGCACCCCGTGGACGTCGGAGGAGTACGCGGCGAGGCCGGGGTGGCGCTTGAGCAGGTCCGCCACGTCGTCGAGCGCCCCGGGCTGCCCCGTCATCCGCTGCGGCACCACCAGCCGACCGCCCTGCTCGGGCGGGACCAGGCCACCCACCAGGGATCGGCGGACGGTCCGCTCGTGCCGGGTGCCGCGGCCGGTGCCGCCGTACGGGTCCCGGGCCAGGGCGCTGACGCCACCGCGGGCGGAGAGCTGGTCGAGTTCGGGGACGAGCCGCCAGACCTGCTGGGCGTGGTGGCTCTGCACCGAGCCGGCCAGGTTCGCCTCCAGGCCGTGGGCGTGGCACAGCTCCACGAAGAACCGGATCTCCTCCAGCGAGAGGATTCCGGCCCTGGCCAGGCCGTGCCGGTCGGTGTCGTGGCGGTCGAGGTCGGCGAGCTCCGGGCTGCCTGCGGTGGAGACCAGCCCGATCCGGGCGACCTTCAGCAGGATGCTGGTGTCCACCATGATCGCGTCGGCACCGGCCGCCGCACTGGCCTCGACCACCGCGCGGATCGCCTCCCGATCGGTGCGCCGGCCCGCCGTCAGGCCGTGACTCCGGTGGGCGAAAGGCTCGTTGACGGCCACGGTGGTGCCGGGCGCGTCCGGCGGCAGGGCGCCGGACGCCCTCAGCTCGGCCAGGTCCGGCCGTCGGCCGCCGAACAGCGGCCCGCCGTGCGCGTCGAGCAGCGCGTCCGCGTACTCGGCGAGGTCGAACGCCCCGGGCGTGGACGGCTCGCACGGGTAGTACTCCCGCAGGCCCACCAGGGATCGCCGCACCTGGGGCAGCGTCTTGCGGGCGTCCCACAGGTCGAGGTCCTGCGCGAACAGGACGGACATCACCCGGGTGTGCGACAGCCGCTCGGTCCGGCGCAGCGTCGCCGTGATCTCGCCGAGCACCTCGGCCAGTTCACTCGCCCGCATGCCGTCCAGGCCGACCTTGACGATCCCGCAGGGATGCACCCGGGTGCCCATCGCCAGGGCGACGCCGAGGGCGGCCTGCGCCGCCTTGCCGACCTGCTCGTAGGCCGACTTGGGCAGCGCCAGGCCGTTCTCCGCGCGCCGGAACAGCAGTTGGTCCTCGCCGATGTTGGTGCTCAGCTGGACCGGGAGGTCCCGCCGGGAGGCCAGCACCGCGTCCGCGATGTCCATGATCCGGCGCGGCTTGATGGTCCCGAGCGCACTGCGCGGATCCTCGCTGTCGATGATCCGCGCACCGCCGAGGACCGCTTCCCGTGCCTCCTGCGGGCCGAAGACGCTGACCAGCAGCCGTCGATCCGCCCCTACCCCGCCGGGTAAGCCGGACATTCCGATGGTCGACACCGCTCCCCCTCCGAAAGCCGAACCGCTCGTTCGGGGGCCAGTCTTGACCGCCGGGCGAACCCTGTGGACCGATCGGTGACCGATCGCCACTCGAAGGAGTGAAGGTTCTTGACAATCGCCCGGCGGTTCGGAGGGCGTGCCCGTCAGCGCCTCGGGCCGGCCACGGCGTACAGGGTGCCGCCCGTCACCAGCAGCGCCAGCGCGGCCCAGGTGGACGCCTCCGTGCCCGGGGGAAAGACCATCCAACCGAGGGCCTTCCCCACCGTGGTGGGCGGCAGCGGCGGGACGAGGACGGTGAACGCCAGCCAGCCGGTCGGCAGGGTCCAGGCGAGGTGCGCTCCGCAGAGCACCGCCCCGAGCGCGGCCAGGCCGACCAGGCCCGCGCTGTCCCGGACGACGACCTCGGTGGGGACGAACCTCGGGCCCACCGCCTGGACCGCCAGCAGCGCCGCACCGGCGACCGCGCCGATCAGCAGCGTGTGCGCCGCCCTGCGGGGCGCCCACCGGATCGCGGCCGTCCGGTCCAGGGCGAGGTCCTGCCCGCCGAGTCCGACGGAACCGGCCGCCACGCCGGCGGCGAGCAGGAAGAACGCGGTCGGGTCCATCGCGTCCGTCGGGTCCGTCGCGCCCGCCGCTCCCGTGCCGTCGCCCCGGGTGAAGGCCCACACCGCGAGTGCGACCAGCATGACCACGGCGGCCGAGGTCGGCACCTGCCGTGAACGCGCGTACAGCGTCAGCCACCTCATCGCGCCGCACCTCCCGCCGGCAGCTCGCGCAGCCGCGCCGTGCAGGAGAGGGCGGCGGTGCGCAGCTCGGCGATCCACGCGCGCTGCTCGGCCGGCGCCAGCTCCTTCAGACCCTGCCAGGCGGCGTCGGCAGCGGCCCAGGTCCGGCGCGAGTACTCGTCGGTGGCCTTCTCCTCGATCGGTCGGAGGGTGGGGTCGCCGAGGGCCCAGCTCACGGCGATGCTCTGGAGGGCGGCGTCGTCCTGTCCCCCGCCCTCCCGCGGGGTGCGGGGGTGGCAGCTCGGTGCCAGTCCGCCGGCGACCAGCGCGCGGGTCAGGTCGCTGCCGGTCGCATCGGCGAACAGCTGCTCGTCGAAGTCGACCAGCACCGCGTCGTCGGGCAGTGCGCGGAGGTCGCCGAGCGCGCGCAGCGCGGTGTCCTCCCGCACCGAGGTCGGGGCCCTGTCGCCCAGGACGTCATGGAGCACGCTCAGCGCCTCCCGACTGCGCGGTACGAGCTCGGCCAGGTGGGATCGGCTCGCCTCTGTCACGCAGACCGGCCCGTCGCACACCAGCGTGGCGGCGGCCTTGTCGATGACGTAGGCGTCGCGTGCGGCGGCCGGCAGGATCAGCAGGGCCGCGGCCGCGCCGGCCAGGACGGGGGTCACGGCGAGCAGCCGGGCCCGGCGGGTGGTGGCCGCCAGCAGGGCGAGGCCGGTGGCGAGCAGGCCGAGCAGCCAGATGCTCTGGCCGAGGTGGACGGAGCCGGACAGGGTCAGCAGCATCTGCCGAGGCTCCGCGGTCACCGGGGACAGCAGGCCGAGCCGGTTCGACGTCCTGCTGTCCGGCACCACCCCCTCGATCCGCACCCGCAGCATGTTCGTCGTCACGAGGCAGGCCACCACCAGGGCCGGCGGCGTGAGGACGGAGGGCAGCGTCCGCGCGACGCCCATGGCGAACACGGCGGCCGCGACGAGGCCCAGTACCGCCACCAGGGGGATCGGCAGCCAGCCGAGGCCCGTGTAGGTGGTCGGGCCGAGCGCCACCCTCGCTCCGCCCACGACGGTGAGGAGGCCGAAGCCCACCGCCAGCGCGAGCGCGAGCGCACCCGCCGGCAGCACCGCACGGCGCCAGGCCGGCAGCGGCGTGGTCGTCAGCAGCTCGGTCATCCGCGAGCGGGGTTCACGCAGCCCGTACACCGCCCCGATGCCGACCACGAGCGGCAGCCAGAAGGCCAGCAGGGAACGGGTCCACATGGCCATGGTGGTCCACTGGGCGGTCCACCCCGCGGTGCCCCTCGACCAGACTCCGTCGTACAGGAGGAAGACCGCCAGGCTGCCGCCCAGGACGACGGCTCCGGCCCACGGGGCGGCCGAGCGCCTCAGCTCGGTGCGCAGCACACGTCGGTTCACCAGGCGCTCCCCTGCTGTCCGGAGTTGCGGAGCAGCGCCGAGTAGCCGCGCTCCAGGGGGCTGTCGCCGGGGTGTTCGGTACCGCCCGCGGCGGCCAGTTCGTCCGGGGTGCCCTGGAAGACGAGGCGGCCGTCGGCGAAGAGCACCACGTCGGAGCAGGCGGCCGCGACGTCCTCGACCAGGTGGGTGGAGACGACCACGCAGGTGTCGCGGCCCAGTTCCTGGAGCAGTTCGCGGAAGCGCAGCCGCTGGGCCGGGTCGAGGCCGGCCGTCGGCTCGTCCAGCAACAGCACCGCCGGGGAGTTGACGATGGCCTGGGCGATGCCGGCCCGCCGCACCATGCCGCCGGACAGGGTCTTCATCCGGTGGTCGGCGCGGTCCGCCAGCCCCACCCGTTCCACGGCGCGCTGGACGGCCTCGGGGATGTCCGCCTTCGGGACCTCCTTCAACCAGGCCATGTACTCGACGAACTCGCGCACCGTGAAGCGCCTGTAGTAGCCGAAGTCCTGCGGCAGGTAGCCGATGCGGCGGCGCAGGGCCCGGTGGTCGCCCGTCCTGTGCAGGGAGGTGCCGAGGATCTCCAGTTCGCCCTCGGTGGGGCGCAGCACCGTGGCCAGGGTCCGGATCAGGGTGGTCTTCCCCGCCCCGTTGGGCCCCAGGAGGCCGTGGGCGCCGAGGCCCAGGGAGAGGTCGAGCCCGTCGACGGCCATCTTGGTCCGTCCGACGCGGACCCTCAGGCTTTCGGCCCGGATCTCCCAGGCGTAGGTCTTCGGCGCGGTGTCGGCCGCGCTCGTCACGGGTGTCATGCGGTGGTCCCTTTCGATGGTGGACATGGGTTTCACAGCGTCGAGTACGCGTCCCTGCGGGCGATCACGGCGCCGGTGCCGAGCGCGAGGAGCAGCCCCCACAGCGGCAACCGGTCCGGCTGCAGGGCCAGTTGGAGGACGGAGGGGAAGCGGCCGGTGACCGCGGCGGGTGCCACGACGACGACGCCCCACGCGACCGCCAGCCCGACGGCGGCGCGGGTCACCCCGATCACGCTGCCCAGTGCCAGGGCGGTGGAGGTGAAGGCCAGGGAGGGCAGCAGCCACTGCGCGGCCGTCGTGGTTCCGGTCAGCCATCCCCCCAGCAGCAGCGCGGGCAGGACGACGAGGAGGGCCGAGGTGGTGCGCCTGAGCAGCAGGGGCAGTCCGGCCCGGGCGGTCGAGGCGGTCAGTTCGTGTGCCGGGTCCAGGCCGCTCGACCACGACGCGGCGACACCGCACAGCGGCAGCACCGGCGCGAGCAGCGACACCACCGAGGAACCGCCGAGGAAGTCCGGGGGTGCGGCCACGTCCAGCAGCAGCGCCACCAGGGTGACGACGGCGGTCATGGCCAGCCACGGGGTCATGACCGGCGTCAGCCAGGACGACACCCAGCTCGGACGGTGCCACCGCGAGGGCCTCGTGACCGCCTCGTCCAATCGCGGCTCCAGACCGGCCCGGACGGTGTCGACGAGCGCGGCGACGCCGGGCGCCTCGGTGGCCACGGAGGCCGCCAGGTGGCTCCGGCACGGCGCGCACGTCTCCAGGTGGGCCTCCAGTGCCCAGACCGTGTCCGCCGCCATCGCCGTGTCACCACGCGCGTAGTCGTCGATCAACCGCCTGGACGCGTGTTCCCCTCTCATGCGCACCCCTCCACGACTCTCCCCCAGCCTTCGGCCGGGGGGACCCCCGTGCTTCGCTCGCTCATGCCAGCGCCTCCCGCATCGCGATCCGGGCCCGGCGGGCACGGGTCTTGACCGTGCCTTCGGGCAGTCTGAGCAGGACGGCGGTCTCCCGGACGGAGAGCCCGTCGAGCACCGTGGCCTGCAGTACCTCTCGGAGTTCGGGCGCCAGCCGCCGCAGGGCGTCGCCGACGTCGCCGCCGACGGTCCCGGCGAGCGCCTCCTCCTCCGCCGCCGGCACCACCGCCCGCTCGGCGGCGGCGACCGGCGGTTCGGCGTGGTGGGCGCGGCGCCGGAACGCGTCGACGAGGCGGCGCGCCGCGATCGTCCACAGCCACCCGACGGCCGTCCCGCCGACCGCGCTCCCGGCGAACGCGCCGGCGGCGCGCCACACCGCGAGATAGGTCTCCTGCATGACTTCGGCGACGATCTGCTCGTCCGCGCAACGGCGGCGCAGCCGCACCGCCAGCCATGGCGACGTACGCCGGTACAGCTCGTCGAACGCCGCGCGGTCTCCCCTGGCCACCAGCCGGAGGAGGCGCTCCTCGTCCACCTCGTCCAGTGCTCTCCTGCGTGATCTCACACCAGCCAGACGCGCGATCCGGCGTACGGGTTCTGCGCCCGGCGTGACCTGCGCCACACTCCGCGATCCCGGCCGTCGGCTCCGGCCCGGCGGCTCCCGCCGAGGTCAGCGCGGCGGGCCCCCGCGCCGGTCGCCCGCGGCTGATCGGTCGGTCAGCCGGAGGGCGGGACCGGGGGTTCACACCCCCGGTAAGGTGGTCGATCGTGGCCAGTCGTAAAACGTCGATCATGGAAGCAGCGGCGCGGGTGATCGCGCGGCGCGGGGTGCGCGGGCTGCGGGTGGAGGAGCTCGCGGCCGAGGCGGGGGTGTCCACCGCGCTGATCTACTACCACTTCAAGGACCGCACGGGGATCCTCCGTCAGACGCTGGAGTTCATCAACGACCGGGCGGAGCGGTACACGACCGGACGCGCGCCGGACGCGCCGCCGCTGACGCCCCGCGAGGAGCTGGAGCAGACCCTGCTGCTGGAGCTCCAGGACACCCCCGAGGTGCGGGAGAACAGCACCGCCTGGGGCGAGCTGCGGGCGAGTGCGGTGTTCGACGAGACGCTGCGCGAGGACCTGGCGCGGGCCACCCGGATCTGGGTGCAGGAGATCGCGGAACTGCTCGGCGGCGTACAGCCGATGTCCTCGGCGGTCGCACTGGCCGGCGCGGCCGAGCGGCTGACCGCGCTGCTGGAGGGGCTGAGCACGCGCTGGCTCAGCGGCAGCCTGCCGCTGGCGCACGCCCGCACGCTCCTGGCCGAGGCGGTCGACGCCGAGGTGGCCCGGCTCGGCTCCTGAGCCGTCCGCACCGATCGGGGGGCGCCCGGGCGTCACTCCACGCAGCGAACCCGTCAAGGATGCGTGAAGACGCACCTCTGAGTTTGACTGATTTTTCAGTCAGTGCGAGCCTGAACCCGCGGGCAGGGTGCTGCCGCCGGCCTCCCCCGTGGTGCGCCGCCGCGTCGCGGCGCGAAGAGTGGGAGCCGGCGGGCCCCCGGCGCCCTTCCCGGCACCGTCGCACGATCTGGAGATCCCCATGACCCACTACCCCGACGACCGGTCCACCGGGCCCTACCCCTGGGTGCCGGCGGACGACGTCCCGCACGCGCGGACCTGGATGTCCTGGCCCTCCCGCAGGGGCGTGTGGGGACTGCGCCTGGGCGGCGTCCAGGAGGACATCGCCCTGATCGCCCGCACGATCGCCGAGTTCGAGCCGGTGGTGATGTGCGCCCCCGACGACCGGACCGCCGACAAGGCCCAGTCCCGGTGCGGCTCCGGGGTGGAGGTGATCAGCGCGGTTCCCACCGACGACCTGTGGATGCGCGACACCGCGCCGGTGTTCCGCCGGGACGGCTACGGCGGCCTGGACGCCGTCATCCTCAACTTCAACGGCTGGGGCAACAAGCAGGTGCACCACGACGACGCGCTGGTCGCCGAGCGCCTCGCCGCCCGCCGCGGACTGCGCCACACCTACGCGGACTTCGTCGGCGAGGGCGGCGCGATCGAGACCGACGGCGACGGCACCGTGATGGCCACCGAGAGCAGCCTGGTCAACAAGAACCGCAACCGCGGCATGAGCCGGGACGAGATCGAGGAGGCCGTCCTGGAGGCCTACGGCGCGGACACCATGATCTGGCTGCCGGGCATCAAGGGCCAGGACATCACCGACGACCACGTGGACGTCACCTCCCGGTTCGTCCGCCCCGGCGTGGTGATGGTGCAGCTGCCGCCCGCGGACCGCGACGACGCCTGGGCGCGCGACGCCCGCGAGCAGTTCACGATCCTCTCCGCCGCCACCGACGCCCGGGGCCGCCGCCTCCAGGTCATCCCGGTGCACGGACCGGACACCGTCCGCTCCCGCAGCTCCAAGTTCGTCGACTCCTACCTCAACTTCCACCTCGTCAACGGCGGCGTCATCACCGCCCGGTTCGGCGACGCGTACAAGGACGCCGCCGCCGGGGAGGCGCTCGCCGCGGCCTTCCCCGGCCGCGAGGTGGTGCAGCTCGACGTCGACCGCCTGATGGCCGGAGGCGGCGGCATCCACTGCTCGACCATGCACGAGCCCTTGCCGTAGCCGCCGACCCGCCGTGGCCCGCGTGGCCCCTGCCGTCCACGCAGCCCCCTCGGCCCGCTCGGCCCGCTCGGCCCGCTTTGCGCCCCCGTGGCCGCCGTACCGCACACCTCGCCCACCGCACCGACCACCAGCCGGAGTGCCCCCATGTCCTCTGCCCTGTCCCGCCGTACCCTGATGCGCCGCCTCGCCGGGGTCGGCGCCGGTGTCGGCGCCCTCACCCTCGGCCTCACCGCCTGCGACCCCGACGACATCGGGGGCGGCGACGGCTCGGTACCGCCCCCGCGGCCCGGCGGCACCCCCGGCGTGCGCCGCTTCGGCGCCGAGTGGGAGAAGCACCTGCGCACCGTGATGTCCTGGCCGGCCTCCGAGAACATCTGGGGCGACCAGCTCCCGGACGTCCGCCGGGACGTCGCCGGTCTGGCCCAGGCGATCGCTGCGCGCGAACCGGTCGTACTGATGGCCCGCCCCGAGCAGAAGGACGCCGCCCAGAAGGCCTGCGGCTCGGCCGTCGAGGTGGTGCCGATCGCCGTCGACGACCTGTGGGCCCGGGACACCCTGCCGGTGTTCGTCGAGGAGGGCGGCACGGTCAAGGGCGTCGACTTCAACTTCAACGGCTGGGGCGGCAAGCAGCAGCGCGGCAACGACGCCAAGGTGGCCAGGACGGTGCTGGCCAAGTACGGCGTGGAGCGGGTCGAGACCCGGCTGGTGGCCGAGGGCGGCTCCTTCGAGACCGACGGCCTGGGCACCCTGATGGTGACCGAGAGCTCCGTCGTCAACGACAACCGCAACCCGGGCATGAGCCGGGACCAGGTCGAGGCGGAGCTGAAGCGGGTGCTCGGCGTGACCACGGTGATCTGGCTCGCGGGCGTCAAGGGCAAGGACATCACGGACGCCCACGTGGACTGCCTGACCCGCTTCGCCGCTCCCGGCGTGGTCCTGCTCGACCAGGCCTTCCCCGGCACCCCGCCGGACGTCTGGTCCCGCTCGGCCGACCAGGCCCGCACCGTCCTCAAGGACGCCACCGACGCGACGGGCCGGAAGCTCCAGGTGGTGGAGCTCCAGCAGCCGGACCCGGACAGGATCACCGGGCGCGGTGACGCCTTCGTCTCCTCGTACATGAACTTCTACATCGGCACCAAGGGCGTCTACCTGCCGAGGTTCGGCGACGCCCGGGCCGACGACCGGGCCCAGCAGATCATGAAGCAGTACTTCCCGGGCCGGGAGATCGTCCCGGTCAAGATCGACGCGATCGCGGCCGGCGGCGGTGGCATCCACTGCGCCACCCACGACATCCCCGCCCTGGGCTGAGCGGGCGCCGGGACGGCCCGCCGGAGTGTCCCGGCGGGTCGGACGGGCCCCGGGGGCCGGGGCCCGTCGGCGGACCGGACCCGGCCCCGTCTGCTCACACCGCGGGCTGCTGCTGGGTGGCGCAGTGGATGCCGCCGCCGCCCGCGGCGATGTGGTTGATGCCGACCTGGGTGACCTTGCGGCCCGGGTGGAGGTCCCCGATGATGCCGGCCGCCCGGTCGTCGGTGGCCTGGTCCCCGAAGCGCGGGACGATGACGCCGCCGTTGCAGACGTAGTAGTTGACGTACGTGGCCAGGAAGTCCTTGCCCGCGCCCGGGATTTGGGCGATGTCGGGCTCGGGGACGTCGACCACCTTGAGCGCGCGGCCCTTGGCGTCGGTCTCCGTCCGGAGCACCTGCAGCGCCTGCGCGGAGGCGGTGCTCCAGACGTCCGGCGGGGCGTCGGCGGCCGGCCGGTGCAGGACCACGGTGCCCGGCTCGGCGAAGCGGGCGAGGGCGTCGACGTGACAGTCGGTGATGTCCTGCCCGGCGACGCCCTGGAACCAGATCACCTTCTCGACGCCGAGCAGTTCCTTGAGGCTCGCCTCGATCTGGTCGCGGGACTTGCCGGGGTTGCGGTTGCCGTTGACCCAGGAGCTCTCGGTGGCCATCAGCGTGCCCTCGCCGTCCACTTCGATGCCGCCGCCCTCGCCGGTGATCGGCGCCTGGACGCGGGTGATGCGGTAGTGGTCGAGGAGGTACCGGGCGACCAGGCTGTCATTGGCGTGGGTCTGCTTGTCCCCCCAGCCGTTGAAGTTGAGGTCGACCCCGGCCAGCCCCTGCGGGCCGGTGACGAAGGTCGGGCCGGTGTCCCGGGCCCACAGGTCGTCGACCTTCAGTTCGAGCACCTCGACCGAGGAGCCGCAGGCCTGCCGGGCCTGGGCCGCCTGGTCGGGGCGGGCCAGCAGGACGACCGGTTCATATCCGGCGATCGCCTGGGCCAGCCCCGCGATGTCCTGCCGGACGGCGGGCAGTTGGTCGCCCCACACCTCCTCCAGCGCCGGCCAGGCCATGAAGGTGCGGGTGTGCGGGTCGGACTCGGCCGGCATGGCCCAGCCGCCGGCCGCCGGGCTCGCGGACGGGGCCGCGCCCGAGGCCGTACCGCTCTGACCGGACTGCTCCTCCGAGCCGCCGTCGGAGGAGCAGCCACCGGCCAGGGCCAGGGCGGCGAGCGCGGCCCCGGACCGCAGGAGTGCGCGGCGGGACGGCCGGGGGTGAGCCATGGAGCCTCGTTCCGGTTGGTGTCGGGTTCGGCTCCGCAGGCTACTGATCGGAAGGTCAGATTCCGGCGCGGCGCGCACCCGCCGTTCGGAGGAATCCGCTCACGGCCCCTCGGCCGCATCCCTCCCGCCCGCGGCCACGGCCCGGCGGGCGGCCCGGCAGTCCGCGGGTTCCGACGGCTGCCGGGCCAGGGCCGTCCTACAGGGCGCGGCGCGCGGCGGCGATCCGGTCGAGGGTGTCGCGGCCGGCGGCGTCGACGCCGAGGAGGTCCCGCTGAACCGGCTCTACTTCCTCTGACGATCCGCCCAGGATCCGCCGGGGTCCACCGGGCAGCCGTCGGGGCCGAACGGCGCCGCCCCGGGCACCTGGGTGCCCGGGGCGGCGCCGTGACGGGTGCCGTCAGTAGGTGATGATGCCCGGGTCGGAGAGGCCGGGCGCGCCGGTCTCGACGTGGCCGGCGAGCCGGCGCACGAAGTCCGCGGTCGCGCCCGAGGTGACGGTCACGTCGTACCAGTTGCGGCAGGCGCTCAGGTCGACGGTGTACGTGAGGGTCGCGCCCCGGCGGACGGTGACGGTCTGCGGCGTGCTGCCGTAGGCGTTGGCGAGGGTGAGCACGACGTCCGCGCCGCCCGCGTTGGTGAGCGTGAGGTCGAGGTTGCCGGTGGTCGCGTTGTGGCGGGCGGTGACCTCGGGACCGGCCGTCTTGCCGGGGTTGCGGAAGCGGCGCAGGAAGCCGTTGGGGCCGAACACGGTCAGGTCCGTGACACCCCCGGAGTACGTGGTGTTCCAGGCGTCCGCGATCGTCTTGCCCGCCTCCGTGGTGTACGTCCACGGGCCGTCGGTGCGGTTGGGCGAGGTCACCAGGAACTGGGCGCCCGCCGCCGCGCCCGCGCCGAAGGTGAGCCGGTACTTGCCCGTGGCGATGTCGGCCGCCCCGTCCACGGACGGCGCGTACGCCAGCGGGCGGGTGGGCTTCGCCCCCGGCTCCTGCTTCGGCATGGTGCCGGTGGCGGGCGGGGCGGGCACGTAGTCCGGGTGCCGGTTGCGGTCCGCCGGGGCGTAGCCGGCCGTCGAGGGGAGCGCCGCCGGGGCCGGGTTCGACGCGGTGAAGTCGAAGGCGGAGGTGAGGTCGCCGCAGACGGCGCGTCGCCAGGGCGAGATGTTGGGCTCCTGGACGCCGAAGCGGCGCTCCATGAAGCGGATGATCGAGGTGTGGTCGAAGGTCTCGGAGCAGCTGTAGCCGCCGGTGCTCCAGGGCGAGACGACCAGCATCGGGACCCGCTGGCCGAGGCCGTACGGCCCGGCCGAGTAGCCGATGCTGCCGCCGTAGTAGTCGGCGCCGGTCGCCACGGTCGACAGGCCCTGCGAGGCGGAGGAGGGCGGGAACGGCGGCACGACGTGGTCGAAGAAGCCGTCGTTCTCGTCGTAGGTGATGAACAGCGCGGTCTTCGCCCACACGTCGGGATTGGAGGTCAGCGCGTCCAGCACCTGCGAGACGTACCAGGCACCGTAGTTGGCGGGCCAGTTGGGGTGCTCGGTGAAGGCCTCGGGCGCGGCGATCCAGGAGATCTTCGGCAGCGTGCCGGCCTGGACGTCGCGCCGCAGGTGGTCGAACAGGCCGTCGCCCGCCTTGGCGTTGGTGCCGGTGCGGGCCTTGTCGTACAGCGGGTCGCCCGGCTTGGCGTTGCGGTAGTTGTTGAAGTAGAGCAGCGAGTTGTCGCCGTAGTTCCCGCGGTAGGCGTCGCCGATCCAGCCCCACGAGCCGGCCGAGTCCAGTCCGTCGCCGACGTCCTGGTAGATCTTCCAGGAGACCCCGGCCTTCTCCAGCCGCTCGGGGTAGGTCGTCCAGCTGTACCCGGCCTCCTGGTTGCCGAGGACCGGGCCGTTGCCGGTGACCCCGTTGCCGGTGCAGCCCGTCCACATGTAGTAGCGGTTCGGGTCGGTGGAGCCGATGAACGAGCAGTGGTAGGCGTCGCAGATGGTGAACGCGTCGGCGAGCGCGTAGTGGAAGGGGATGTCCTCGCGGGTCAGGTAGGCCATCGTGGTGGCCGTCTTGGCGGGGACCCACTGGTCGTACTTGCCGCTGTTGAAGGCCTTGTGGCCGCCGGCCCAGTCGTGGTTGAGGTCCTGGATGAACTGCATCCCGAGGTCGTTGGCCTGGGGCCGGAACGGCAGCACCTCCCGCTTGAGGCTGTCCGTCTGGTGCCACACCGACTTGCCGCTCGGCATGGTGACCGGCCGGGGGTCACCGAAGCCCCGGACGCCCTTGAGCGCCCCGAAGTAGTGGTCGAACGAACGGTTCTCCTGCATCAGCACGACGATGTGCTCGACGTCCTGGATGGTGCCGGTGCTCCCCTGCGGGGTGATGGACGCGGCTCGCGCGATGCTCTGCGACAGCGACGAGAACGCGGCGGTCGCACCGGCGAGTTGGAGGAAACGGCGACGGTTCAGCTCTGCCATGGGTGGGTTGACCTCAGCATGTCAGGAGGGTGGAGGACGGCGCCCCCAAGGACAGCGTGCGCGGGGTACCAGCCGGCGGCCCGTTCGTGACCGGCTGCCGTACGGAAGACGAACGCATCGAGTTGTACGGACAAGGTGTGTCACGATCCGCCGCACGATCAGCGGGTCCGGCGGGATCCACGAGGCACGGGCCAGTCCATGGTGAGGCAGCCGGTGGCCGCCGGGAAGAGGGCGGAGGCGTCGGTTCGCACGTGCTGTTGACCATCCGGGGAAGGGTTCGCTCCACCACGAACGGACGAACCGGCCGGGCTCCCGTGGTTCCGCGGGAGCCCGGCCGGGCGGGGCCGGGCGGGGCCGGTCACCTCCCCGCCGGTCGGCCGGTTACGGCAGGGTCCAGCGCTGGTTGGCGCCGCCGTTGCAGTCCCAGATCTCCAGCGGGGTGCCGTCGGCGGTGGCCGCGGCGGGGTCGTCGAGGCAGCGGCCGGACTGGTCGCTCCTCAGGCTGCCGTCCGGCTGGGGCGTCCACTGCTGGTTGGCGCCGCCGTGGCAGTCCCAGAGTTCGACCTTGGTGCCGTTGACGGTCCCGCCGCCGATGACGTCCAGGCACTTGCCGTTGTGGGTGAGGGTGCCATTGGTGCGGGTCCACACCTGCTGGGCGCTGCCGTCGCAGGCCCAGAGCTGCACGGCGGCGCCGCTGGTGTCGTCGGCGGCGACGACCTTGGTGGCGCCGTAGCCGCGCGCGACGAGCGTGCTCTTGAGGTTCTCGTACCAGCCCTTGTCGTAGCCGCGCTCGTTCCAGCCGCCGAGGTGGGAGACGTTCAGCTGGTGCCGGGCGGCGCAGTCCATCCACGACATCACGTAGTCGACGGAGTCCTGGGACCAGAAGTTGCCGCCGCTGCCGGTGTCGCCGATCCAGCCGGGGGCGCCCCAGGACAGGCCGTAGAACGTGATGTCGGGGTTGCGGGCCTTGGCCTGCTCGGCCAGCCACCACTCGTAGCCCTGGTTGCAGTCGACGGTGCCGCGGGTGTGCTCGATGCTCGGCTCGGCGCCGTCGGTGGAGTTGGTGTCGCCACCGATCTCCAGCTTCAGCACCTGCAGCGAGGCGCCGTAGCCGGGCTTGAACAGGTAGTCCAGCAGTTGGGTGCGCTGGGGCTCCGGATAGTCCACGAGCAGGCGGGAGTTGCCGCCGCCGCCGGAGATCGCGCCGACCCCGTCGAAGGTCAGGCCGGGCTTGCCGCCGTCGAGGGTGACGGAGGTCTGGACGGCTGCGGCGGCCTGGGCCGCGGGTGGTGCGGCCAGGGTGGTCAGCGCACCGGCGAGCACGAGCGCCGCACTCAGCACGGCACGCCGGATCGAGGACGGATGTTGACGGCCCATGGGCGTCTCCGGGGTGGGGAGGGGTGGGGAGGGGTGGGGAGGGGTGGGGAGGGGTGGGGGTGCTCCCTGGCGGTCGCCGGGGAGGGCGTCCGGCACGGGGGTGGGGCAGCGGCGTTGTCGGTCCCGCCAGGTGACGGTCCACTCCTGACAGGGCTCGGGGCACGGACGTTCCGCCGGGACCCAAGAGATGACGGGTACATGCCTTAACATCGAAGGGTGGGCAGAGCGTAGCCCCGACTTCCAACACCAATCAACAATTTGACGCAGTCTTCAACAGGACCAGCGGCAAGAGCAGCGCGATTGGCACCCGACAGCCACGGAAGTGCCGACCGATTCGCCAATGCTGGTGTGCACCAGCGCATCTGACGGTACATAACAAGAAGGTCTCAACGGCTCGCGATCGGATCACCGGGTTGACGGAAGTCGGAACCTGGGCGTTTCCTGTCCAGCACCGCGTTTGATTGCGATGATTCCTGATCGGTTTCACTCTCCCGGCCGTTCAGCCCCTCACCCCCAGGAGCCCCCACCATGCACCCCTCCCTCCGTGGCCGCCTGGCCTCGATCGCCGCGCTGAGCCTGGCCGCCTCCCTCGGTCTGACCGCCTGCTCCACCGGGCAGACCTCCTCGAACGGCGCGGACGCGCCCGTCGCCCCGGTGTCCGGCAAGGTCACGATCACCTACCTGCAGAAGCAGGGCGACCAGCAGTACTTCGTGGACGAGGCCGCGGGCGCCAAGGCCAAGGCCGCGGAGCTCGGTGCCGACCTGAAGGTGGTGAACCTCGGCAACGACGCGAACAAGACGGTCGGCGAGGTGCAGGCCGCGATCGCCCAGAAGAGCAACGGCCTGATCATCGTGGTGCCGGACCCGGCGGTCGGCCCGCAGGTGGTCCAGACGGCCCGGGACGCCAAGGCCGCGCTGCTCACCTCGGACGACCAGGTCTGCGCGAGCGGACCGGCCCCGGCGCAGTGCGCGGCGACCGACCTGGTGCCCCGGATCGGCTTCTCGGGCGCCCAGATGGGCGGTGAGGTCGGCAAGCGGGCCGCCGAGGAGTACAGGAAGGCCGGCTGGAACGCGGCCGACACCCGGATCATCTCCGCCTGGAAGCAGGACGTCACCGTCTGCGGCGACCGGGTGAAGGCCGCCAAGGAGGCCTTCGACCAGGCCGTGCCGGGCGTGCAGCTGATCGACGTCGCGACCGACAACACCCCCACCGGCGCGCAGGACAAGGTCGCCGCCACCATCACCGCCAACCCGGGCGTCAAGCACTGGGTGGCCTGGGGCTGCAACGACGAGAACGTCCAGGGCGCCGTCACCGCCCTGCAGAACGCCGGGATCAGCCCCGACGACATCGACGGCGTCGGCCTGGGCGCCTACCTGGCCTGCAAGAACTGGGCCTCCGGCAAGCCCTCCGGCATGAAGGCCGCCCTGTTCATCAACGGCAAGGACGTCGGCGCCCTGTCGGTGCAGACCATGTACGACAAGCTCAAGAACGGCAAGGACTTCCCCAAGGAGGCCTTCGCCCCGACCAAGATGGTCGACGCCGCCACCTGGCAGTCCGCGGGCGTGTCCTGCAGCTGACGCCGCGTCGAGCCGCCGGTGCGGCGGGCGGGCACGGGCGGGCCCGGACCGGCCGCATCCGCCCGCCGCGCACCTGCGCCGCTCCCGGAGCCCGCACGCACGAGCACCGGCGCCGTCCGTACGCCCGGCTTCCCCACACCGCACGCACCGCACCGCCAACGAGGCCCCGATGACCACACCCGCACCGTCACCCGTCCCGCCGTCTGTCCCGTCACCCGTCCCGCCGACGAGCGGCTCGCCCGGCCTCAGCGCCGAGGGCGTGTCCAAGCGCTTCGGCTCCGTCCAGGCGCTGCAGGACATCGACTTGAGCTTCCCGCCGGGCCGCGTCACCGCCCTGATGGGCGAGAACGGCGCCGGGAAGTCCACCCTGCTGCGCATCCTCACCGGTGACCACCGCCCCACCGAGGGGCGCGTCCTGCTGGACGGCGAGGCCCTCGACCTGCACTCGCCGATCGACGCCCGCCGGGCCGGGATCCGGATCATCCCGCAGGAGCCGGAGATCATCCCGCACGTCTCGGTCGCCGAGAACGTCTACGCCGGCTCCCTGCCCCGCCGCTCCGGCCGCCGGCTGGACCGCGCCGAGCTGCGCCGCCGGATCACCGCGGACCTGGCCCGCCTGGGCTTCGACAAGGTCCTCGACCCCGATCTGATCGGATCCGAACTCACTGCGGCCCAGCGCCAGTTGGTCGAGATCCTGCGCGCCCTGACCGGCGCCGTCCCACCACGCGCGATCGCCTTCGACGAGCCCACCTCCTCACTCTCCGAGCACGAGGTCGAGGCCCTGTTCACCCTGATCGGACGACTGCGCGACGAAGGCATCGCCGTCATCTACGTCTCCCACCGGATGAAGGAGATCTTCCGGCTCGCCGACCGGATCGCGGTGCTGCGCGACGGCACGCTGGCCGGTGTGGTCGACGCCGCCGAGACGGACGAGGGCGAGCTGGTCCGGCTGATGGTCGGCCGGGACCTGTCCTCGCTGTTCGTCCGGCAGAACGTCGCCACCGACCGCGTCGTGCTGGACGTCCGCGACCTGACCACCGACGACGTGCACGGGGTCAGCCTGAGCGTCCGGGCCGGCGAGGTCGTCGCGCTGGCCGGCCTGATCGGCGCCGGACGCTCCGAACTCGCCCTCGCCCTGGCCGGCGACGCCCCGATCCACTCCGGCACGGTGGCCCTGGGCGGCGAGGTCCTGCGACTGAGGAACCCGCGCGCCGCCATCGCCGCCGGCATCGGCCTGGCCCCCGAGGAGCGCAAGGCCCAGGCGCTGTTCCTGCAGCGCACGATCCGCGACAACACCTCGCTGGTCAGCCTGCGCCGGCTCAGCCGCGGTCGGTTCGTCAAGCGCCGCGAGGAGAAGGCCCTCGCCCAGGAGTACGCCGACCGGCTGCGCGTTCGCGCCCCCTCCATCGAGGCGGAGGTCCGCACCCTCTCCGGCGGCAACCAGCAGAAGGTCGTCCTCGCCCGCTGGCTCGCCCGCAAGCCCGACCTGCTGATCCTCGACGAACCCACCCGCGGCGTCGACATCGGCGCCAAGGCCGAGATCTACCAGATCATCGCCGACCTCGCCCGCGAGGGCACCGCCGTCCTGGTCATCTCCTCCGAACTGCCCGAAGTCCTCGGCCTCGCCGACCGGGTCGTGGTGATGCAGAACGGCCGCACCACCGGCGAACTGACCCGTGACCAGGCGACGGAAGAGGCCGTCCTCGCCCTCGCCATGGCCGACGGCCTCGCCACGGCCGAAGACGTCGCCGCCACCGCCACCGCCCAGACCGGAGAGACCCCGTGAACGAGCGCAGCGAGCGAACCATCGGAAGGCGCGCGTGGGCAAGTGCCCCGGCCGAGCGCAGCGAGGTGGGCGCATGACCACCGCCACTCCCCCGGACGCCGGTACCCTGCCCGGCCGGTCCGGCGGCCCGCGCGCCCTGCTCGCCGCGATCGGCGGCCAGAACCTCAGCCTGATCGGCGCCCTCGCCGTCGTCGTCGGCCTGTTCGGCACGCTCAACCCCAACTTCGTCGGCTGGGACAACGTCCAGGTCATCGCCGAGGCCGCCACCATCTCCGGCCTGCTGGCCGTCGTCCAGACCGTCGTCATCATCTGCGGCGGCCTCGACATCTCCGTCGGCTCCCAGGCCGGCCTGGCCTCCGTCACCAGCGCCATGGTCTTCACCTCCAGCGGCGCCAACCCGTACCTCGGCATCGGCGCCGCGCTCGCCATCGGCGCCGGCATCGGCCTGTTCAACGGCGTCGTCATCATCTACGGCCGGGTCAACCCGACCATCGCCACCCTCGCCGGACTGGCCGCGTACAAGGGCGTCGCCCAGCTCGTCTCGGACGGCCGCGCCCAGGGCTACGTCCTGAACGACCCGGTCTTCGTCTTCCTCAGCCGCGGCAAGATCGCCGGCCTGCCCACCATGGTCTGGCTGCTGATCCTCACCGCCGTCGCCGTGCACGCCCTGCTCACCTACACCGACATCGGCCGCAACATCTACGCCCTCGGCGGCAACGACACCGCCGCCCGCCTGGCCGGCATCAACCTCAACAAGTACCTGATCGCCGCCTACGCCCTCTCCGGCACCGTCGCCGCCCTGGCCGGCGTGCTGCTCACCGCCCGCACCGGCAGCGGCCAGCCCGTCTCCGGCAGCGAGGGCCTGGAGCTCCAGTCGATCACCGCCGCCGCGCTCGGCGGCTGCGCCCTCAAGGGCGGAAAGGGCAGCATCGGCGGCACCCTGCTCGCCGTCGCGCTGCTCGGCGCCCTGCAGAACGGCCTCACCGTCCAGGGCATCAACGCCTTCTGGCAGAACGTCGCCCAGGGCGCCCTGCTGGTCGCCGCCGTCGTCATCCAGCAGCGCCGCAACCGCGAGCGCGCGGTCGGACTGCCCGCCTGACCAGGGACTCCCCGGCGCGTGGCGGCCCACCGCCCCGCGCCGGGGCCGGCTTCCCCGAGGAATGCCGCCCGACCCCCTCCCGCACCGGGCACCCCGGTGTTCGGATCCCGGTGACGGTCCTTCTCCGTCTCCGGCCGGCTCCGGAGACGGAACGGCGGCCGGTCGCCGAGGGTGGGCCGGACCGCAACCGGAACCGCCGGTGCCACCCCTGACCGTGGCACCGGCGATTGCGTGCCCCGGATCCGCGACCGCGGTGCCCGCCGCACCGGCCGTCGCCCTCCGGGCCGTGGGGCGCAGCGGCGGCCTGGGATACTGGATCACGTCGCTACCGCCCGTTCCCCGGCCGACGCCCCCGACGCTCCGGCCGCCCCGTCCGGCCCGCGACGGCCGAGCACGTTCGTCGTCCACGACCGTGACGGGGTCGACCGGAGGAAGCGGGAGCGACCAGGCACCCGTTCGATCGAAAGGGCCTTCGTGGCTGATCAGAGTTTGCTCGCCCCGCAGCGCCAGGCGCTGATCCTGGAGGCCATCCGCGAGGCCGGCGCGGTGCGCGTCGCCGAGCTGGTGGAACAGTTCGGCGTGTCGGACATGACGATCCGTCGCGACCTGGACGCACTGGTGCGCCAGGGAGCAGTGCGGAAGGTCCACGGCGGGGCCATCGCGGTGGGGGCCGCGAGCACGGACGAACCCGGCTTCGACGTCAAGTCCGAGCTGGAGGAGAGCACCAAGGCCGCGCTGGCGGACGCCGCCGCGCGACTCGTCGAACCGGGCAGCGTGGTGGCGCTGTCCGCCGGCACCACCACCTACGCCGTCGCCTCCCGGCTGCTGAACATCCCCCGGCTGACCGTCGTCACCAACTCCCTGCGGATCGCCGACCTGCTCTGGGCGGCGGAGAGCGACGGAACGGAGAGCGTCCCGTCGCTCCTGTTGACCGGAGGGGCGCCGACCCGCTCCGCGGCCCTGGTGGGAGCCCTCGCGGACCAGACGATCCGCACGCTCCACGTGGACCTGCTGATCCTCGGCGTGCACGGCGTCAGCGAGCAGGCCGGACTCACCACGCCCAACCTGGCCGAGGCCCAGACCAACCGGGCGCTGATCGCCTCGGCCCGCCGGACCGCCGTCGTCGCCGACCACACCAAATGGGGCGTCGTCGGCCTGAGCAGCTTCGCGGCCCTGACGGAGGTCGACTGCTTCATCACCGACGACGCCCTCCCGGCGGCGGCCCGCAGCGCGCTCGCCGACACGGTCGGCGAACTCGTCGTGGTGCCGACCGCCGGCTGACCGGGCGGGGCGGCCCGGAGCCGCCCGGTCAGGCCAGGCGCCGGGCCCCCGCCGAGGGGACGGCGGTGAAGGCGACGGGAGCGGCGAAGCCCGCGGTCGCGAAGGCCGAACGCACCGCCTCCGCGACCGCCTCCACGTCCGCCGTCTCCACCAGGGCGATGACGGAGCCGCCGAAGCCGCCGCCGGTCATCCGGGCGCCCAGCGCCCCGGCGGCCACGGCGGCCTCGACCGCGAGGTCCGTCTCGGGGCAGGAGACCCGGAAGTCGTCGCGCAGCGAGGCGTGTCCGGCCGTCAGGACCGGCCCCAGCGCGGCGGTCCGGCCGGCGTCCAGGTGCTCGATCGTCTCGACCACCCGCTGGTTCTCGGTGACCACGTGCCGCACCAGCGGGGCGAGCTCCTCGGGCAGGCGCTCCAGGGCCGCGTCCAGATCGGCGGCCGGCAGGTCGCGCAGGGCCTCCAGGCCGAGCAGGTCGGCGGCGCGCTCACAGCCGGCCCGCAGGGCAGCGTAGGCGCCGTCACCGAGGTCGTGCTTGACCCTCGTGTCGATCACCAGCAGCCGGAGGCCGGCCGCCTCCAGGTCGAGCGGGACGTGCCGCTGCTCCATCGTCCGGGTGTCCAGGAACAGCGCGGCGCCCTCCGTGCAGCACGCGGAGGCCATCTGGTCCATCACCCCGCAGGGCACGCCGACGAAGGCGTTCTCGGCCCGCTGGGCGACCAGGGCGATTTCCGGCGCGGTCAGGCCGAGCCCGTACAGGTCGTTCAGCGCGGCGGCCGTGGCGCACTCCAGGGCGGCGGAGGAGGAGAGCCCGGCGCCGGTGGGCACGTCGCTGTCGACGTAGAGGTCGGCGCCGCCGATCGCGTGTCCGGCGTCGGCGAGGGCCCAGAAGACACCGGCCGGGTAGGCGGCCCAGCTGGTGACCACACCGGGGGCCAGACCGTCGAGCGCGAGGTCGGTGATCGTGCCGTCGCCCTGGGCGCTGTAGACCCGCACCCGGCCGTCCTCGCGGCGGCGGGCGGCGACCTTGGTGGCGTGCGGGAGGGCGATCGGCAGGACGAAACCGTCGTTGTAGTCGGTGTGCTCACCGATCAGGTTCACCCGGCCGGGCGCGGCCCACACGCCGGTCGGCCGGGCGCCGTGGACGGCCTCGAAGTCGGTGGCGGCCTGGTCGATCATCTGCT
Source organism: Kitasatospora sp. NPDC005856 (assembly GCF_040629945.1). Classification (NCBI taxonomy): domain Bacteria; kingdom Bacillati; phylum Actinomycetota; class Actinomycetes; order Kitasatosporales; family Streptomycetaceae; genus Kitasatospora; species Kitasatospora sp. NPDC005856. The sequence continues at coordinate 24,816 of NZ_JBEXWT010000048.1, forward strand.
CGGCTCCCGTACGTCGTGTCAGTGCGTCGTGTCGGCTCCCGCCGGCACCTCCGTCGGCGAGCGGGAGTTTATTTCGACATAATCAAACATGATGCGCACCCACAGTCAACACCTGCGAATTTCTCGCCGATCCCCGCACCGGGAGGGCGCGCCGCGATCGGCTGGTAGGTCTACACCTGTTGACAAACGATCGTATATGTTTGATTCTGTTGGAGATCGGCACAGGCGGGCCGACGTCCCACGCAGAAGGAGCACAGCGGTGCACAAGACCGCGACCAAGCTGGCCGACGGCCGCGAACTCGTCTACTACGACCAGGAGTCGGGTACGGTCCGCGACACCGTGGACGAACGCCCCCTGGAAGCCGCCGCGAGCCTCTCCGAGACCCGGCTCGACCCGGTGCTCGGCGAGTGGGTCACGGTCGCCGCCCACCGCCAGCAGCGGACCTACCACCCCCCGGCCGGCGAGTGCCCGCTCTGCCCCTCCCGGGACGGACGGCTGAGCGAGGTCCCCGCGGCCGACTACCAGGTCGTGGTCTTCGAGAACCGCTTCCCCTCGCTGGCCCTGAACTCCGCCGCCCACGTCACGGCCCGGGAGGACGACCCGCTGCGCACCCTCCGGCCGGGCACCGGCCGCTGCGAGGTGGTCTGCTTCGCCCCCGACCACGACGCCTCCTTCGCCGACCTGGACGAGGCCAAGGCCCGCCTGGTGCTGGACGCCTGGACCGACCGCACGGCCGAACTGTCGGCCCTGCCCGAGATCCGGCAGGTGTACTGCTTCGAGAACCGCGGCGAGGAGATCGGCGTCACGCTGGCCCACCCGCACGGGCAGATCTACGCCTTCCCCTTCGTCCCCTCCCGCACCACGCGGATGATCCGCCGGGCCGAGGCACACCGGGCGGACACCGGGCGGAACCTCTTCGAGGACCTCCTCGCCGCCGAACGGGCCGCCCCCGAGCGGCTGGTGCTCCGGGGCGAGCACTGGACCGCCTTCGTGCCGTTCGCCGCCCGCTGGCCGTACGAGGTCCACCTCTACCCCAACCGCCGGGTGCGCGACCTCACCGAGCTGAAGGAGGCCGAGCGCGCCGAGTTCCCCGGCCTCTACCTGGACCTGCTGCGCCGCTTCGACCGACTGTTCCCCGCGCCCGCCGGCTCCGCGCCGAACCGGACCCCGTACATCTCCGGCTGGCACCAGGCGCCGAAGGACGGCGGCGACGAACTCGCCCTGCACCTGGAGCTGTTCACCATCCGGCGCGCTCCGGGCAAGCTCAAGTACCTGGCGGGCGTGGAATCCGGACTCGACGCCTTCGTCACCGACGTGAGCCCGGAGGCCGCCGCCCAGCGGCTGCGCGACGCCGCGGCCCACTGACCCGCCGACCCGCCGACCCGCCGACCCGGCACGGGGTGCCTCCGGGTGCGAGCAGTTCCGCGCAGAGATCGTCGCCCGCGCGGGCGGCACTAGACTTCCGCCATGCTCAAAGCCGACCGCACCTCCCGGATCCTCACGCACCTCACCGAGACGGGCAGCGCCGACGTGCACGAGCTGGCCGGGCTCCTGCGGGTGTCGGCGGCCACCGTCCGCCGGGACCTCCAGGAACTCCACGACCAGGGCCTGCTGCACCGCACCCGCGGCGGGGCGGTCACCGGCGCCGTCAACCTCGAACTCCCCCTGCGCCACAAGCACGGCAAGCGGCAGGCGGAGAAGCGCCGGATCGCCCTGGCGGCCGACCGGCTGGTGCCCGACGGCGCGGTGGTCGGCCTCACCGGCGGCACGACCACCAGCGAACTGGCTCGCGTCCTGGCCGAACGCGGCAACATCACCATCGTGACCAACGCCGTCAACATCGCGGCCGAGCTGATCGTCCGGCCGGACGTCCGCCTGGTGGTGGTCGGCGGCATCGCCCGGACCACCAGCTACGAACTGGTGGGGCCGGCCGCCGACCGGATGCTCGCGCAGTACCACCTCGACCTCGCGTTCATCGGCGTCGACGGCCTGACCGCCCAGCAGGGCTGCACCACGCACGACGAGATGGAGGCCCAGACCGACCGCGCCTTCCTGCGCAGCAGCGCGCGGTCCGTCGTCCTGGCCGACAGCAGCAAGATCGGCCAGGTCACCTTCGCCCGGATCTGCCCGCTCTCCGAGGTCCACGATCTGGTCACCGACACCGAGGCCACCGCGGCCCAGGAGGAGGCGATCGCCGCCGACGGGGTGCGGGTCCTGCGCGCCTGACGCCAGGTCACCGGCCCTGCGGGGCCCGGATCCCGCAGGCGGACCGGTTCCCCTGGGCGCCCGAATCCCGCCACCACACAACGCCCGGCCGGGCTTCCCGGCCGGGCGTTTCTGCCATCCCAGCGGTTGACATGAACTCACCGACACAGGAAGCTCTTTCGAGTCTGCGCAGAACAAGCTTGAATCAAGCAACTCCGATCACCCAACAAGCGCGGACGAAGGCGGTGGCCGAGGTGGACGAACGAGTGCCGGCCCTCCTCGGTCCGTGGTCCTCCGGGACCAGCGCCGCTCGCCCGCCCGAAACGTCCGGCGGGTCCCAGCCACCCACCGTCCGAACGGAGACACCACCGTGCGCCCACTCCGGCCCCACCTCCGCCGGGCCGCCCTCCCGGCGGCCATAGCCGCCCTCACCACCCTGGCCGGGCCCGTCGTCCCCGCCAGGGCCGCGGCACCCGGCTCCGCCGTCCTCGACCAGGGCCACCAGAGCGTCACCTGGCAGAGCCCGCAGTACGCCAAGGGCACCCTCGGCGACCCCGGCAGCTGCCCGCCGGCCGCACAGGACCCGGGCGGCACGGTCTGCGACCACTTCGACCTGACCGTGAACGTGCCGGCCGGCTACTGGGACGACAACCCGGAGGGCGGCGTCCCGGTGTCCGTCCGCTGGCAGAACCCGACCGACGACTTCGACCTCTACGTCTACGACGCCACCGGCAAGCAGGTGGCCGCCAGCGCGGGCACCGCGGACCCGGAGGCCACGGTGATCCCGAAGGCCTCCGGCACCTACCGCGTCCTGGTGGTCCCCTACGACGTCCACGGCGGCTCCTACACCGGCACGGCCTACCTGCCGCAGACCTCCGACGCCGGCGACCTGGCCTCCTTCGGCGGCTCCCGGGGCAGCTACGACATCTCCGCGGGCACCCTGAAGGCCCGGGTCGACTTCCTCGCCGACGACCAGCTGCGCCTGCGCGCCGCCCCGGACGGAGTCCTCACCGATCCGGCGGGCAGCGCGATCGTCCGCGAGCAGCCCGAGCCGCAGCGCGACACCAGCACCTTCGACGCCGGCGCGTACTACGGCATCCGCTCCAAGGGCCTGGTCCTGCGGGTCTACAAGCACCCGCTGCGCTTCGGCCTGTACAAGGCCGACGACCGCACCGCCCTGTGGCAGGAGGACGCCCCGCTGCGCTGGAGCACCAGCGGACTGCGGCAGAGCCTGGTGCGCGGCACGGACGAGCAGTTCTTCGGCGGCGGCGAGCAGAACGGTTCCTTCTCCCACCGCGACCAAACCGTCCACGTCGCCAACAGCTTCGACTGGAACGAGGGCGGCTACAACAACTCCCAGCCGTTCTACGTCTCCACCGCCGGCTACGGCGTCTTCCGCAACACCTTCACGCCCGGGACCTACGACTTCGGCTCGCCCGTCCGCACCGGGCAGCAGGAACGCCGCCTGGACGCCTACTACTTCACCGGTGACGTCAAGGCGGTGATCGGCCGGTACACCGCCCTGGTCGGCAAGCCCTTCATGCCGCCCGTCTACGGCCTGGAACCCGGCGACTCCGACTGCTACCTGCACAACGCCAACCGCGGCGAGCGCCACACCCTGGACGCGCTGAAGGTCGCCGACGGCTACGTGGACAACCGGATGCCGCTCGGCTGGATGCTGGTCAACGACGGCTACGGCTGCGGCTACGAGGACCTGGCACCGACCGGCACGGGCCTGCGCGAGGACCACGCCCAACTCGGCCTCTGGACCCAGAACGGCCTGCCCGACCAGTCCGCGGAGGTGAAGGCCGGCGTGCGGGTGCGCAAGCTCGACGTGGCCTGGGTCGGCAACGGCTACGACTTCGCGCTGAACGCCTGCGACCAGGCCAAGGCCGGCATCGAGGACGACAGCGACGCCCGCGGCTTCGTCTGGCTGCCCGTCTCCTGGGCCGGCGCGCAGCGCTGCGGCGTGCTGTGGAGCGGCGACCAGAGCCTGTCCTGGGACTACATCCGCTGGCAGATCCCGACCTACGCCGGCGCCACCATGTCCGGGATCGCCTACAACACCGGCGACGTCGGCTCGATCTTCCGCCGCGACCCCGCGATGTACGCGCGCGACCTGCAGTGGAAGGCCTTCCTGCCGACGATCATGACCATGGACGGCTGGGCCCGGGACATGACGGGCAAGCAGCAGCGCGACCAGCAGCCCTGGCTGGACGGCGAGCCGTACACCTCGATCAACCGCAAGTACCTGCAGCTCAAGGAGCGGCTGCTGCCGTACATGTACACCCTCTCCGAGGAGGCCACCCGCACCGGCGTCGGCGCGGTCCGGCCGCTCGCCCTGGAGTACCCGCACGACCCGAACACCCTCGGCCCCGACGCGAAGTACGAGTTCCTGGCCGGGCCCGACTTCCTGGTCGCGCCGGTCTACTCGGACACCACCGTGCGCGACGGCATCTACCTGCCCGAGGGCACCTGGACCGACTACTGGACCGGCCGCACCTACCAGGGCCCGACCACGATCAACGGCTACTCCGCCCCGCTCGACACCCTGCCGCTGTTCGTCCGCGGCGGCGCGATCGTGCCGATGTGGCCCGCGGGCACGCTGTCGTGGGAGACCCGGGACCGCTCCGAGCTCGACTACGACCTCTACCCGCAGGCCGCGGGCGACTCCTCCTACACCCTGTACGAGGACGACGGCGTCACCCGGCAGTTCACCGCCGGTTCCTCGGCCACCCAGCAGGTGGACGTGCACACCGACCGGGCCGTCACCACCGTCCGGATCGGCTCCAGCGACGGCGACTACGCCGGCAAGCCGGCCGAGCGGTCGTACCGCCTCACCGTGCACGGCCGCCCCGCCCCGCGCCAGGTGGTCACCGACGGCGGCCCGCTGCCCCGGCTCGACTCGGCGGCCGCGCTCGACTCGGCCGCCTCGGGCTGGTACCACGACGCCGCGACCGGGGTGACGACGATCCGGACGCCGTCCGTCTCCACCGGCGCCGGATTCTCGCTCCACCTGCTCCACGGCGGCAGCTGACCGCCCGACCGCGAGGGGGCTCGCGTCCCAGGGCCGAAGCCCCCTCGCACGGGCCGTCACCCAGGGCCTGTCCGGCGAATCCTTGCCGGACAGGCCCTAACCGTGGCGGTGGTCCGCCAGATCGTCGAGGAGGAGGTCGGCGACCATCTCCTCGACCACTGCTCTGCGCAGTGCGGCCATCGAGTCGACGAGGGCCGGGTCCCACGGTGCGGGCGTGAGGCGCCCCGGGTCGGGGCCCACGGGAACCCTTGTCGCGGCGGCCAGGTAGTCGTCGGCCCCCATGCGCCAGGGAACGGCTCCGGTCTTGGCGAGGACGTGGGCCGCGATGCGGACGCCCTCGCCGTCGAAGTCACCGTGGTAGCGCAGGGAGGCGCCGTCGTCGGCGAGTCGGCGCAACAGGTGGATCACGGCGGTGTTGGGCCAGCCGGACGTGCAGACGAGCGGCGGGCACCGGTGCCCGAAACGCCGTAGGGCGAGGGCGAGCACACTGGGGTTCTCGGTGATGTGCACCGCTCCCACGGGCCCGCTGAATCCGCCGGGTGAGCGCAATTGGGCGAGGGTGAGGCTGACGGGGTGGCCGGACGCGGCGCAGATCCGGGAGATCCCGGCGACCGGGCCTCCTCCCCCCGGGCGCAGACCGACGGCGAGCACGGTGGCGGACAGTTCGTCGTCCGCCACACCGGCTCGGCTCCAGAGTGCGCGCCGTCCCTCGGCGGCTTCGGGCACGGCGGTTCCGTACAGCACGGCCAGCGCACGCAGGACGAGAGCGGAGAGCCGGGTCCCGTCGTCGAGGGCGTGGGAGTCGCCGTCGAGGAGGCGGGCGGCGAGGACGGGTAGGGGCTCGCCATCGGCCGGGAGCGCCGCGAGGACGGTCAGCGCGGCGGTCAGCAGGCCCCGGGTCCGTTCGGGCGAGCCGTCCACGAGGCCGTTGGTCCGCAGGTGGCCGACCCATTCGAGCAGCACGGGCTGGGCTGTGACCACGTCGTGGCCGGCCAACCAGCCCCACACGGCGTCGCGTTGGCCGGTCCTGCGTTCCCGCTCGGCGGCCCGGTCATGGATCGGGCCGAGGATCGCGGTCACCACGTCCCGGACGGGCTGGCCGCAGACGTCCAGCACGGCACCGTCGAGTCCGGCGAGGGGGATCGTCGGTTCGGCACCGGGGAGCCGGTCGAGTCCGAGGAGGTCCGCCAATGCCTCCCGGCCGACGTCGTCGAGCGGCCCGGACCGCACCCGGCTGACGGGACGGCCGGTCGAGAGGCGGTCGTGGACGGCTGACCAGAGGGGCCGGAGCTCGGGCAGGTCGAGGGGGTGGCGGTCCGTCATGCCGGCTCTTCCGGGCTGGCCTCGTCGGGCAGCAGGTCGGTGCCCGTCCAGGTGAAGCGGGCGCTGGTGACGGCGTCGTCGCCGTCGCCTCCGGTGATCAGCTGGTGGACGGCGATGCCGGAGAGTTCCCGGTAGGTGCACCACTCGTGGTCGGAGGTGAGGACCAGGTCGAGGTCGAGCGCCGCGAGGAGGGCGAAGACCTGACCGCGGTTGACGGTGTCGACTCCGACGAAGACCTCGTCGAGCAGGATCAGCCGCGGGGAGTCCGGCACCGCCTCGTAGTGGGCGGCGACGGCGGCGAAGAGCGGCAGGTGGAGTGCGATGGCCTTCTCGCCGCCCGACAGCGCGCCGTGGAGCTTCTTGGTGAGCAGTTGCCACCCCGAGCCGTTGGCGCGGTCCAGCTTCACGACGAACTGGTGCCAGGCCGTGTAGTCGAGGACCTCGGCGAGCTGCTCCTCCCACGTGGCGGCGGTGTTACGGCTCTTGGCCTCCTCGATGCGCCCCCGGAAGAAGGCGTGCAGGGCCTCCCGGTCGGCTTCGGTGATCCGCGCCGGGTCCTTGAGCAGCAGTTCACGGGCCGTCCGGGTGCCGGCGGGCAGGTCGGGGTGGATCTGCCACACCAGGCGCACGGCCACTCGCGAGGCGGTGCGGACCCGCTCGAGGTGGCCGTTCATCCGCTCGACGAGTTCACCGGCCTGGCGGATGCGGGAGGCCAGGTGGCGGCGGGTGTCGCCGGTGAGGGTCCGGTCGAAGAGGCCGCGTTCGGCAGCGGTGATGTCGTCCTGGCTGCGGTCACGGTCAGCGGTGAGGATGGTGAGGAGGCCGGCCGCGCCGACCCGGATGCCCTCGACGGTGGCGGTGAGGACGTGGATGTCCTCCTCGGCCTCGAGTTCGAGGTCAGCACGGCTGCTGAGGCTCTGGCGGGCCCGGTGGACGGCTTCGGAGAGACGGTTGAGCGCGTCGCCGAGGTTCCTGGTGCCGTGCGGCAGGTTCGGCCACGCGGCGGCGGTCACGCGTGCCGCTTCGAGCGTGGCGCGGGTGCCGTCCTCGGAGGTGAGGACCAGGTCGATGCCCGCGTCCTCGGGGAATCCGAGGACGCAGAGCCGCCGGAAGCCGCGGGCTGCCTCGTTGCGGGCCGCCACGGCGGCATCGCGTCGCGCCAGGTCCTGGGCCATGGTGGCGCTCAGCGAGCCGATGCGGCCTTCGAGGGCGAGGAGTGCCCGGGTGGCGGCGTCGATCTCACGGCGGGTCCGGTCGAGGGACGCCCGCAAGTCGCTGATCCTGCCTGCCACTTGGCGGTAGTCCTCACCGACGGAGGTCTCGACGGCCTGGAGCGCGGATCGGAGCGCGCGGGCGGCGGCCTCGGCGGCCTCGGCTTCGTCCAGGCTCTCGGTCGCCGCGCCCTGGGACACCTCGGCGTGGCCGCGGGCGGTGTCCCAGGCGTGCCGGGCGGCCGCCCAGGCGAGGTGGGAGTCGAGCCACACGTCGGCCTGGTCGCGCAGCGCGTCGACCGCCGTGGCGGTCGCGTCCAGCGCGGCGCGTTCGGTCGGCAGGGCGTGCTCGGCCGATGCGACGGCGAGTGCGCGCAGCGCGGCCGCCACCGCGTCCTCCTGCCGCGCGAGCTGTCGGACGGCCTCGCGGACGGTGTCCTCGCGGGCGCCCACCTCGGACTCGGACTGCTCCCAGCCGCGTCTGGCCCGGTCCACCTCCCGGTGGTGCGGCCGGGAGCGGAGGTCCGCACCGAGGCGCGTCCGGCGGTCGGCGAGGGCGCTCAGCTGCGTGTCGAAACCGGTCACGTCGGCGTTGGCGTCGGCCAGTTCGGCGGTGAGCGCGGCGATCCGCCGCTGTCTGGCACGTTCCCGGGCGGCGGCTCCGATGTGGCTGGATTCCTCCTTGGTCCAGGAGCCGACCGCCGTCGCCAGCCGCCAGCTTCCGTCCGCCGCCACGGCGGCCGGGTGGCCCGCGGGGAGCGTGGGGCCGTAGGCGATGCCGGCGAGCAGCCGCCGTACCCGATCGACCGGAACCGGGCCGTCGGGTTCCGGGGACAGGACGTCGAGCAGTGAGGGGCCTGGGGCGGGAACGGCCGCTGCCGGGTCGGCCAGGGTGTCGTGGCCGACGACGGCGACGCCGCCGTCGGGGGTCATCCAGGCGTCCAGCAGGCCGGCCGCTTCCAGGGCCGCTTCGATGCCGGCCTGGTCGGCGGCCGGCACCTCCGGTCGGAACGCCAGCACGCGCCACAGCGGCGCACCCGGCAGGACCGAGCGGTCGGTGGTGCGGGTCCGTGGGGGGACGGGTGGAAGATCGACCGCGGCCGCGGTGCGCTCCAGCTCCTCGGCCAGCCGGTCACGCCGGGCGCGGGCGTCGTCCCGGCTGGCCCGGGCGGTCGTCTCCTCGGCCGTGACGGCGCTCTCCGCCGCACGGGCGGCGGCCTCCACCAGCGCGATGACCTCGGTCTCGACGGCGGCACGGGAGGCGAGTTCCTCGGCGTCCTCGATGCGCAGTTCGGTGCAGTCGGCCGCCGCCCACCGGCGGAGCAGGCCGGCCTGGGCGTCGACGGCGGCCTGGTAGGCGCGCGCGTTCCCGTCGCGCCTGGCGGTCACCTCGGCCAGCCGCTCGCGCACCGTGTCGAGGTGGTGCTCCGCGGTCGTCCGGTCCGCGACGGAACGCTCGTGGCGCTCGACGGCGGCGCGGACCTGGGCGATCTGTCCCTGCCGCGAGGCGACCGCGCCGCGCAGTAGGCGGCGTGCCGTACGCCCCTGCTCCCCCGTGTCGCCGGGGCGGCCCGGTGCGGTGCCCAGCACCGTCTGCACCTCGGCGCAGACGGACTCCATGGCGGCCCGTCGTGCCGCGCCTCGTACGTCCTCCTGTGCGGCGCGGGTGTGTTCGGCCCGCTGCTCGCAGCGCAGCCGCGCGTCGTCGGCGCGTTCGGTGTCCTCGGCTGCCGTGCGGACCTTCCGGTCGGCGGTGGCGCGGGTGCGGGCGGCGGTCCCGACGGCGTCGTCGGCCCTGCGCCGGAGCTGGTCGAGCTCCTGGCCCTGCCGGTAGACCTCGGAGTCGAGGAGCCCCTCGACGGCGCCTTCGGTCTCCTGTCTCCGGTGTTCGAGCTCCTGCTTCGCTCCCCTGCTCTCGTCGCGCTGACGCAGCGCTTCGTCGTGCTGCTCCTCGCTCTCCCGGGCGATGCGGGTCTGGTTGTCCATCTCGGTCGTCGCGGAGATGAGCGCGGCCGCCCCGGCGCGCAGGACACGCTGGGCGTAGCCGCGTTGCTGGTTCGCGACGGCGGTGGCCGCGGCCACTTCGTCGTCCAGGGTCTTCAGGTGTTCGCGCTGGCGGTCGAGGCGTTCGAAACCCTCGGCCAGTTCGGTGATCTCGCCCTGGCCGAGCGGGGGCAGGGCCCGGGAGAGCAGGGAGGACAGCAGCGACGGGTCCAGGCGCTCGGAGAGCTTGGGGGTGCGGAGCTGGAGCAGGGCGGTGATCAGGGCGTCGTAGCGCTGCTCGTTCAGCCCAGGGAAGAGCGTGGTCCGGACCGCGGTGCGGTAGTCGCTCGGTGATCCGTGCAGCTCGCCCCGGCCGTTCAGCGCTTCGGCCAGGGCGGCGCGGGTGAGCGGCTGGCCCGCTTCGTTGGCCAGGGAGAGACCGCCGGGCCGGTCGATCCGCGCGCCGGTGGTGAAGTAGTCGGCGGTGACACCGGTGGTATGCACGCTGGCCTGGAGTCGGGCACCGCAGGTGAACCAACCGGGGCCTGAGTCGCCGTCGCCGTCGGCGCGGACGAACTCCAGCCACACGTATCCGACCCGGGTCTTGCCCGAGGTGCCTTCGCCCATCAGGTTCCAGTGCATGGTGCGCTCGGAGCCGCCGAAGGTGGACAGCCGGTTGGGGCGCAGGCTGGCGTCGAGCAGGAACGGCAGGAGCACCTCCAGCGCCTTGGACTTGCCGGTGCCGTTCTGCCCCCGCAGGAGCAGGCGGCCCTCGTGGAAGGTGAAGGTCTCGTCGTAGTAGCGCCAGACGTTGAGGATTCCCGCCCTGGAGGGCTGCCACCGTGTCGCCCCGGGCACCGTTCGGGACGCGGAGGGCTGCGGAACTCGTGTCACGGTCATCGGAAGTCTTTCCCTGGTCAGGTTGCGGGGCCGTCGGTCGCGGTGGTCCGGTACCGGAACGCCGCCGGCCGGGGTACGGTGCGCTCGCCGATCCGGCGGGCCAGACCGAAGTCGCCGAGGACGCGAACGGCGTCGGCCGTGAGGCGCTGGGCGCCGTCCTCCGACTGGTAGCTCCTCGCCCACTGGGGGAAGCGCCGAAGGAGTTCGCTCGCCTCGGCGGTGAGCTGTTCCGGCGTCAGCCCGCTCGGAGCAGCCGTCAGCGGTTCCAGCAGGAGCAGGGCGGCGACCCGGGCCGTCGCGGAGTCGTCCGGGAAGCGGCTGTCGGTGGCGATCCCGTCCGGGTCGACGAGCAGGAGGCCGTCGGCCCGTTCCTCCAGCACGAAGCCGCCCTGCTCCGCGGCGCGCCGGACGATCTGGCGCCCGGTGGGCGAGGTGAGGTAGGCCAGTTCGTCGGCGCGGAGCTCGTCGTGGTGGAGGACGGGATCGTCGAAGAGCCGTCGCAGCACCGAGTGCCGGAGCCGGAGGTTGCGCTGTGCGTCCGAGGCGTCGGCGCCGCCGTACCGGCTCTCGTGCGCGGTGCCCCGCAGGAGCTCCTCGAAGCGCAGCGGTACGTCCTCCGCCGGGGCGGCCAGTCGGGACGGTCCGACGGGCGTCGCGAGCAGGCGCATCAGTACGGTGGCGTCCACCCGGTAGAGCACCTTGGCCTTCGCCGAGTCGACGAAGCTCTCCGTGGCGCCGTCCACGGTGAGGAGCGCGCCGTAGGACTCCAACAGCTTGAGGACGTCCACGAAGGCCATGCGCTCGGACTTGCTCGCCGTGTCGAAGGGTGGCAGCGCCTCGTCGGTGGCACAGGCCTGGACGACGCGGTCGGCGAGCAGGCCGACCGTCGTCACCGGGACCGGGAGCAGTTCGGCCGCGACGACGCACAGCAGGGTGTAGCGGCGGCGGTCGAACGGAGCCTTGCCGGACCGCAGCCGGCGGGCGGGGCGCGAGGCGTCGGGGACGGTCCGGATCTTGAGCAGGCGCGCGTAGCCCAGGCGTGGCTCCACCACCAGTTGCCAGCCGCAGTGGTAGTCGAACCACTTCGTCAACGGGTCCTGCCGGCGACGGATCAGCTCGAAGGCGGGCGGGTCGCCCCGCTCGGTGATCAGCGGTCGGCCGAGGAGCAGCCTGATGCCCCGGGCGACGTCCTGCCGCTCGGCCAGGACCAGCTGGTTCGCGAGGGTGCTCATCCGGCCTCCCGTCCGGCGGGTTCCCGCGCACTGCCCGCGCTGTGGATCTCCACCAGGTGGTCAGGCCCCTCCAGCCTCCCCCGAGGCGTCCGCAGGACGGCCCGCCCACCGTCGGGTAGCGGTCGGAGGACGACCTCGACCCGGCCGTCGGAGGTGACCGCCCGGCGCGCCCCGCCGGAGTCCGGCCGTGCGGCCAGTGCCCGGCCGAGGAGGTCGAGCAGTCGCTCGAAGACGGTGTGCTCCAGCATGCCGAAGCCGGAGAGCCGCACCGGGCCGTCGGTGATCAGGACGTCCCAGGCCGCTTCGAGTTCGGCGCGTTCCTTCCGGGCCCGCTCGGCGCGGGCCGCCTTGATCCCGCCGATGTCGCGCACCTTCCCGGTGCGGGTGAACCGCTCGGTGCGGCCGCTGGTGCGCAGCAGGGCCGACACCTCCACCGGCGGGGCCTCGGCCCAGCTCCCCGATGAAGGCACCAACTCGGGGTCGGGATGCGCAAGATGGGCGTGACGGGCGGGGCCGAGTCCGAAGGCGGTCGACCAGAGGCGGTGCAGGTCGTCCTCGGTGGGCGCCGCGGCGAACCAGCGGGCCAGTTCCCGGAAGTCCTGGACGGCGCTGGAGGAACGGCGCCGTGACTCGGTGATCCGGTCGAGGACCTGCAGGAGCGTCACGATCGCACGGCGCGCCACGTCGTGCAGCTGTTCCACTCGTGGTCGTGACCCGTCCACCGGCCGGAACCAGGCCTGCAGCCCCTCCCAGCGTGCCCGGCGCCGCTCCAGCCAGGCCGGCGCGGGATCGCCGTCGGCGAGCGGCGGCAGTTCGGCGCCCCGCAGCGCCCGCTCGTGCAGCAGGTTCACCCCCCACCCTTCGACCCGTTCCACGGCGGAGGCCACCGTCTGCCCCCGCTGGTCGAGGTTGACGAGGAACTCCTGAAGGTAGGCGACCGTCGCGGCCTTCACCTCCCGGAAGGTCACCAGGTCCGCTCCCTCGGCGCGCAGCAGGCGCTGCAGCTCGCCGTTGAACGCCTTGGTGTTGGCCAGCAGCGCTTCCAGGTGGCCCTCCAGCTCCTGCAGCGTGCTGAAGACCCGCCGGTCCGAGGACGTGGAGCCTCCCAGCAGGACGTACAGCTCGTCGAGCCGGTCCGTGATCGCCTCCAGCACCGCCGTCTGGAGCGCACCGGTCGAGGCGAGCACGGACAGGGCGTGCTCGACCCCGGCGAACGCGGCCTCACCGCGCCGGGTCAGCGAGTACTGGAGGTTGCGGCGTTCGTACTCCTCGGCGGTGCGGTAGTTCTCCGCATGGTTCTGCACGACGTCCAGCAGCTGCCACTCCCGGAGCCTCCGCAGGGCCTCCTGCAGGTCGTCGTCGTGGATCGCGTCGAGCCAGCCGACCGTCCGCAGCCGGGCGCGGACGTCGTCCAGCCCGAGCGCGGTCTCCAGCCGCTCGTTGGCCGCGCCGAAGGCCTGGAGGATCGCACCGTAGAGTTCGGACTTCTCCGCGGTCGTGAATCGGAACATCTCCGGCGGCACCCTGCGCAACGACACCCCTCCTTCGTGCTGCCCCGGAAGGGATTTTGTCAGGTGGCGGTGAGAACGTCGCACTGCCGCCGGCCCCGGACGGTTTCGCCCCTGCCCGGCAGGTCGCGGGCTCCTGATCTCGCCGAACACCCGTTCCCGCCCCGGCGTCCCGACTACGCTGGCCCGGGCACGGCCCAGGTCGAAACGAGGGGGTACCACGGATGCCGTACGAGATCGGCGCGAAGGTGAAGCTGACCAGGGATGTGCAGGTCACCGCGGGCGGCACGGGGGCCGGGACCGGCTTCCCCGGGTCGCTGTCCCTGGCCGGAGGCCTGGCGGGCATCGTCACGGGCTCCACACCGGAGGCCGGCGGCGTCTCCTCGGACATGCTCGCGAGCTTCGACCGGCAGACCCGCGGCGTCCGGCTCGACGCGTTCGCGGCCGGCCTGCTCGATGACGCCCGCCAGCGGCTCATCGGGCAGGGAGCGTTCGGCGCCGGCGCCGGCGGTGGCGGGACGAGGTACCGGGTGCGCTTCGAGAACGGGTTCGTCCTCGACGGTCTCGAGGAAGGCGTGCTGACCGAAGCCTGAGCACCCGCCACCGGACAAGGGCGGTCCCGCGCGGGTGCGCGGGACCGCCGGCCCCGGGACGTCAGCCGGCGGCGTCGGCTGTCACGGGCGCGGCCTGCGCCGGCGCTTCGGGCGACCGGCGCTGCGCCGCGCGGACGCCGGTGAGCTGGAGGATCAGGCCGAGCAGGGCGGCTCCCGCGGCGAACAGCGGGAGGAGGGCGCCGTTCCAGCCGAGCGAGAAGGCGATGCCGCCGAGGCCGGAGCCCACCGCACTGCCGAGGTAGAGGGCGGACTCGTTCAGCGCGACGGCGACGGGGCCGCCACGCTCACCCCGGGCCAGGAGCAGGTCGTTCTGCTGCGGGACCTGGAGCGCCCAGCCCACCGCTCCCCACACGGCGATGGGCAGCAGGGCGAGCAGCGGGGTGACCGCCGCGGCGGGGCGCAGCAGGGCGAGGGAGACGGTGAGCAGGACGAGGATGCCGACGACCAGCGAGTACGGGCGCCGGACCCGGTCCACCAGCGGGCCGATGAGGAAGCTGCCGATGACGCCGCCGATGCCCCAGGCCCACAGGTACGGAGTGATGTCGTCGACGCTCCCCATGGTCCCGCTCCCCATGACGGGCGCGAGGTAGGTGTAGAGGCCGAGGCTGGCGACGGCGGCCAGGAACGACACGCCGACGATGGAGGCGACCCGGGGGTCGGTCACCACCTGGGCGCGCTGACGCAGGGTCACCGAGGCGGTGGCCGGCAGGACGGGCAGCCGCAGGGCGAGTCCGGCGAAGGAGACCAGGCCGATGGCGGTCACCAGCCACAGCGTGGTGCGCCAGCCGGAGTGCTGGGCGATGAAGACACCGAGCGGCACGCCGATCACGGTGCCGGAGCTCATCCCGCCCATGATCACGGCCAGGGCGCGGCCCCGGCGCCGCTCGTCGACGAGGGACGCGGCGGCCGAGGCGGCGAGCGCGAGGTAGAGACCGGCGCCGACACCGGCGAAGGCCCGGGCGACCAGCAGCAGGCCGAGCGAACCGGCGATCGCGCTGCCGGCGTTCGCGAGGGAGAAGACCGCGAGGGAGCCGAGCAGGCCGAGGCGGACCCGCGACGCGGACAGCAGGGTGGCGAAGATCGGCGAGGCGATGGCGTAGGCGAGGGTGAAGGCGGTGACCATCTGCCCCGCGGCCGACACGGAGGCGTGGAAGTCGTCCGCGATGACGGGCAGCAGCCCGGCCGTGACGTAGGCGTCGAGACCGAGCGCGAAGGCTCCGAGTCCGAGGAGGTAGACGAGTTTCACTGGCGCCCCAATGTTTGATAGTCGCGGTACATAGATACATAGTGCGAGGGCGCGGCCCCGTCGCAAGCCCGGAGTCGGTTTTCGGCCATCCTGACCCGTCCTTGATCGGATGTGCGATTCTTGGCGTGTGCGCCGCTACTTCCACCCGGACCCCAAGGACATCCGGCTGCCCGCCGTCCTCTTCGCGTTGAGCGACGCGACCAGGCTGGGCATCGTGCTGGCCCTGTCCGACGGCAGGGAACACACGGCCGGTGAACTCGGCGGTGACATCGCCAAGTCGACGATGACCCACCACCTGAAGATCCTCCGGGAGTCCGGGCTGCTCTGGGTCCGCTCCGAGGGAACGCGCTGCTTCAACTCGCTGCGCACGGCCGACCTGGAGCAGCGCTACCCCGGCCTCCTCGGCCACCTGCTCGGCTCCGCCACGCGGGACGGCTACGGCTCCGCCGGCGACCGCGGAAACGGCCGCCCGGCCCTCCCCGGCCGAGGGCCGGGCGAAGGCCCGGCCGGGGCCGAGGCCGGCACCGACTGAACGGCACCGCCCCGACCCCGGCCCGCCCGGCAGGAAGCCCCGCCCGGCAGGAAGCCCCGGCCCGCCGCCCGGTCAGAGGTCCAGCGTGACGTCGTACGCGGCCAGCCAGTCGTTGACGCCGAGCGCCAGCTCCAGACCCGAGCGGTCGTACTGCGCACTCGTGTCGCCGAGCGGCGAGTCCAGCAGCCGGCGGGCCCCGGCGCGGTCCAGCAGCGACAGCACCGGCGAATCCGCGTCGTCGAGGACGGCGGCGAACGCCTGGCGCAGGCCGCGCTCGTAAGCCGGGTCCTGGGTGGTGGGGTACGGGCTCTTGACCCGCTGCACGATCGACTCCGGCAGCAGGTCCTCGGTCGCCGCCCGCAGCAGGCTCTTCTCACGGCCGTCGAAGGACTTCATCCGCCAGGGCACGTTGAACACGTACTCCACGAGCCGGTGGTCGCAGAACGGGACCCGCACCTCCAGGCCGACGGCCATGCTCATCCGGTCCTTGCGGTCCAGCAGGGTCTGCACGAACCGGGTCAGGTTCACGTAGCTCATCTGCCGCATCCGCCGGTCCGTGGCGTCCTCGCCCGGCAGCACCGGGGTCTCCCCCACCGCCTGCGCGTAGCTGTCGCGGAGGAACTCGGGCATGCCCAGCTTGTGCAGCAGGCCGGGGTCGAACAGCGACTTGCCGTCGAAGTACTTGCCGGTGGCCGACGTCAGCCAGGGGAACGTCTCGGCCTGGACCGCCTCCTCGTCGAAGAACCAGCGGTAGCCGCCGAACACCTCGTCCGCCGACTCCCCGGACAGGGCGACGGTCGACCGGGCGCGGACGGACTGGAACAGCCGGTACAGCGACGGCCACATGTCGCCCCAGTAGGCCGGCGGCAGGTCGAGGGCGCGCAGGACCTTCGCCCGCAGCTGCGGGTCGGCGAGCTCGGCGCTGTCGATGAGCACCTCGCTGTGCTCGGCGCCGATGTGGCCGACCAGGTCCCGCACGAACGGCGCGTCGGAGGTGCCGCGCACCGGGTCGGCGACGAAGTTCCCCCCGTGGTCGGCGAAGTCGACCGAGAAGGAACGCACCGGGCCCTCGCCGCGGGCGGCCAGCTTCTGGTGCGCGAGCGCGGTGATGGCCGAGGAGTCCAGGCCGCCGGAGAGCAGCGAACACAGCGGCACGTCCGCGATGGTCTGGCGGGTGACGATGTCGTCCAGGAGGCCGCGGACGGTGGCGATCGTGGTGTCGAGGTCGTCGGTGTGCTCCCGGGCCTCCAGCGCCCAGTACACCCGCTTGGTCAGCCCTGTCCGGGTCAGGCGCACGAGCTGACCGGGGCGCACCTCGTACATGCCGGAGAAGACGCCGTGCTCAGGGGTCTTCACCATCTCCAGGATCTCGCGCAGGCCTTCGGCGCTCACCCGACGGGGCACCTCCGGGTGGGCGAGGATCGCCTTGGGCTCGGAGCCGAAGACGACGCCGTTCGGGGTGGGGAAGTAGTAGAGCGGCTTGACGCCCATGCGGTCGCGGATCAGCAGCAGGGTCTGCTCCCGGGCGTCCCACACGGCGAAGGCGTACATGCCGTTGAGCCGGTCCACCAGGCCCTCGCCCCACTCCAGGTAGCCGCGAAGGACCACCTCGGTGTCGCTCCTGGTGCGGAACCTGTGGCCGCGGGCGACCAGTTCCTGGCGCAGCTCCTGGAAGTTGTACACCTCACCGCTGTACGTCAGGCAGGCCAGCGCGCGGCCGTCCTCCTCGGCGACCATGGGCTGGCGGCCGCCGTCGAGGTCGATGATGGACAGCCTGCGGTGGCCGAGCGCCGCGTGCCGGTCGCTCCACATGCCCTCGGCGTCCGGGCCGCGGCAGGCCATCGTCCGCGTGAGCGCCTCCAGGATGTCCTGTTCCTGGCTCACGTCGCGGCTGAAGTCCACCCAGCCGGCTATTCCACACATGTCGGTCTCCTTCTCGTCCCCAGGCACGGGAGACGGGGTCAAGGGCGTTGCAGAACAAGGGATTCGAGGGAATCGAGGAAATCGGGGGGATGCGGTGAGCGGGAGCGGGACGGTCAGCCCAGCCGCTCCCAGTCGGCCTCCTGGAGCACCGTCCGGCCGTCCGGGAAGTAGGCGACCGGCCCCGGGCCGCGCGCCTCACGCTCCATGGAGGTCAGCAGGTCCTGCAGGGCCAGGGCGTCGGACAGGCCCGGGAAGGGCTGTGCGGGCTGCTCGCCGTGGACGACGAACCGGGCGACGTCCGCGGCCATGCGGCCCAGCTTGACCACCGTCGCGGCGCCCTCGGGCACCGGCTGCGCCGCGGTGTCCAGCTCGGACAGCACCGTGTCGCCCTCCGAGGTGCGCCGCCAGACGCGCAGCCGGTCGGCGTCCCAGGTCGGCGTGTCGTAGACGGCGGAGGCGTATTCGAGCTCACCGTCCGGCGTGCGGAAGACGAAGTCGACCTCCCGCTTGCGGGTGATGTTGACGAAGCTGCTGTAGCCGGTGACCACGCCCGGGCCCAGCCGGCCGACCAGCGCCACACTGTCGAGGACGTCGGCCCCGGAGACCGAGAAGTCCGAACGGGTGCCCACGACCGAGTCCAGCACCAGGTCCGCGCCGTCGCCCGCGATCCAGCCGACGAGGTCGAGCGGGTGGATCACCTCGCTCGCCACACCGCTGGTGGGGCGGTGGTCGTTGATGCGGTCCTTGCCCCAGGTGAAGTGGGCCCGCACCAGACTCAGGCCGCCGCGGCGGACGTGGTCGCGCAACCGCACCGTCGCCTCCGAATAGCGTTCCACGAGATCCATGCAGAAGCCCGAGGTCTTCGCCATCGCCGCCGCCACGGCCGTCGTGTCGTCGCGGGAGGTGGTGAGCGGCTTCTCCGTCACGACGAAACCCTGGAATCCGGAAAGCTCCCCGAGTATTCCGGCGTGGGCGGCATCCGGCACGGTGACCACCACGACATCCGGACGGAACTGATCGAGCCCCTCCCGCACGGAGGTGTAGTACGGGATTTCCGGGTCGCGCCGGCTCCGACCCACGTACGCGAAATCCACCGGAATTCCGGTGTTCCGGAACGCGATGCGGAACCGCGTTCCGGCATATCCGAGTCCGACGATGAGGATCTTCATGCCTCGATCACCTCGCAGCTGGTTTCGGTGCCCCGCAGATCGAGGGCCAGGAGGTCTTCGCCCGTCGGCAGGAAGCCGAGGCCGCGGTAGAGGGCCGCACCGTCCGGCGTGGTCTGCAGCACCGCGCTGTCCACGCCCCGCGACCGCAGCCAGTCCAGGGCGTGTCGCATGACGCGCGTGCCGAGTCCGCTGCGCCGCCGGTCCGGGTCGACCACGACCGACTGCACCCATCCCGTCAGGCCGTTCAGGCAGTGCGCGGTCGGCGCGCGGTCGTCGATCACGGCGACGGCGCAGGCGGCCAGTCGGTGCGCCGGACCGATCACCGTCACGTGCACCCGGCCGGTCGGTCCGGTCAGCTGCCGGACCAGCCAGGACCGGTACGCCGCGCGCCAGGCGGCGTCCTCCTGCGGGGTGCGGGCGGCGTAGGGCGCGGTGCCCGCACCGAGCAGGTGGCCGCGCAGCCTGACGAGTTCCTCGATGTCCACGGTGGTCGCCGACCGCGGCAGGTCGTGTGACTGAGCGATCATGATTCAGGACTATAGGCTCGTCGTCGATACAAGAGAAATGTTCCGGACGATGATCCATGCCGCCGGCGAATAACTCCCCGGGACGCCTTCCACCTCGATTTATCCGGCCCGCTCATGGGTCGGCCGGAAACAGAATTTACGAGAACCCGGAGCAGCTGTCTATCTTTCCGGTGTCCGTCACCTGAACCGGCGAACCGGAGGAATGATGTTCGACTACGTCGAATTCTTCGCATCCCAACTGGACGACCTGCGCGGCCGCGGCGGCTACCGGACGTTCCTCGAAGTCGAGCGCCTGGCGGGCTCCTTCCCCGCCGCGCTGAAGCACGGCCCCGGCCCGGGGCGCCGGATCCGCGTGTGGTGCAGCAACGACTACCTCGGTATGGGCCAGCACCCGCTCGTCCTGGAGGCCATGAAGCGGGCCGTCGACGAGTCCGGGGCGGGCAGCGGCGGCTCACGCAACATCTCGGGCAACCACCGCTACCACGTGGAGCTGGAGCGCGAACTGGCCGACCTGCACGGCATGGAGTCCGCGCTCGTCTTCCCCACCGGCTACGCCGCCAACGACGCCGCTCTGACCGTCCTGGCGAGCCGGCTGCCGGGCTGCGTGGTCCTGTCCGACGAGCTCAACCACGCCTCGATGATCGCCGGCATCCGGCACAGCGGTGCGGAGAAGCTCATCTTCCGGCACAACGACATGGAGCACCTCGAGGAACTGCTGGCCGGCACCGACCCCGCCGTCCCCAAGATCGTCGCGCTGGAGAGCGTCTACTCCATGGAGAGCGACGTGGCACCGCTCGCGAGGGTGGCCGAACTCGCGCGCAACTACGGCGCGTTCACATACCTCGACGAGGTGCACGCGGTCGGCATGTACGGACCGCGGGGCGCCGGCAAGGCCGCGGAACTCGGCCTCCAGGGCCGGTTCGACGTCGTCCAGGGCACCCTGGCCAAGGCCTTCGGCGCGGCCGGCGGCTACATCGCCGGCCCCGCCTCGGTGGTGGACGCCGTCCGCAGCTTCGCCTCCGCGTTCATCTTCACCACCTCACTGCCCCCGGCCGTCACCGCCGGCGCGCTGGCGGCTGTACGGCACCTCAAGCGCTCCGAGAAGGAGCGGAGCCAACTGCGGGAGAAGGCCACGCTGTTGCACACGCTGCTGCGGGAACTCGGCATCCCCGTGGTCTCGGACGACGCGCACATCGTCCCCGTGCTGATCGGGGATTCCCGGGCCTGCCGGGAGGTCGCGGACGAGCTCCTGGAACGCCACGGCTTCTACGTCCAGCCGATCAACGCGCCCAGCGTTCCCCCGGGCACCGAGCGGCTGCGGGTCACCCCGACCCCGCAGCACGAGGACGGCGAGATCGTCGCCTTCGCCGACGCGCTCGACGACATCTGGCGGCGCGCCGACCTGCCGCGCCGCCTCTCGGTCGAGCCCGTCGCATGACCCCGCCCGGCCTCGACCGCCCAGCCGCATCCGACCGGTCGGCACCGACCCGCCGGCCGCACCCACCAGAGGAGCACACCACCATGGGGAAACCCGTCGTCGTCGTGGCCGACCCGCTGGCGCTGGAGGCGCTCGCCGAACTGGACGGCTACGACGTCCGCAGCTGTGACGGGCGCGATCCGCAGGCGCTGCACCGCGCGCTGGCCGACGCCGACGCCCTGCTGATCCGCAGCGGCACCCGGGTGGACGCGGAGGCACTGGCCGCGGCGCCCCGGCTGCGGGTCGTGGCCCGCGCCGGGGTCGGACTGGACAACGTCGACGTGCAGGCGGCCACCGCGGCCGGCGTCCTCGTCGCCAACGCGCCGCTCTCCAACGTCCTGAGCGTGGCCGAACTCACCGTCGGCCTCATCATCGCCGCCGCCCGCCGGATCGTGCCCGCCGGCGCGTCCCTGCGGGCGGGCCGATGGGAGCGCTCCCGCTTCCAGGGCAGGGAGTTGGCGGGCAGCACGGCCGGAATCGTGGGCCTGGGACACGTCGGCGGCCTCGTGGCCCCGCGGCTCGCCGCCTTCGGCATGCGGCTCCTCGCCCACGACCCGTACGTGACCCGCGGACGGGCCGAGGAGCTGGGTGTCCGGCTGGTCGGGCTGGACGAGCTGATGGCGGAGAGCGACGTCGTCACCGTGCACGTGCCCAAGACGCCGCAGACCACGGCGCTCATCGGCGAGCCCGAACTGCGGCTGGCCCGCCCCTCCCTCATCCTCGTCAACACCGCACGCGGCGGCATCGTGGACGAGAACGCGCTGGCCGTCGCGCTGAAGGAGGAACGCATCGCCGGGGCGGCCCTCGACGTCTACGCGGTCGAACCGGCCGTCGGCAACGCCCTGCTCTCCTTCCCCTCGGTCGTCGCCACCCCGCACCTGGGGGCCGGTACGCGGGAGGCGCAGGAGCGGGCGGGCCGGGAGGCGGCGCGGGCGGTGCGCCTGGCACTCGTCGGCGACCCCGTCCCCGGCGCGGTCAACGCCGAGGCCGTGAAGAGGAGAAGTGCGGGCGAGGAGTGACGTCGGCTCGCAGCCGCCGACCCGCCCGGTCCGTGTCGCCCGGTGCCGGCACCGGGCGACGCGGACCGTCGCCTCCCGCAACCCGGTTCAGCGCCCCGCCAGCACCCGGCCGGCCCCTGCACCCTGGCTGCGGCCCGGGGCCGCACGCCTGGAGCGGCGGGACAGCAGGACGCGCCGGGTCACCTCGGTGAAGCGCTCGGCGAGCGGGTGCGCACCGTGGGCGGGGCGGATCAGGGACAGCGGGATGCTCGGTGCTCCGCGCAGCGGCACGAACTCCAGGGCGGGGTGGAGGTTGCGCTGCAGGACGAGGTCGGGCAGCACGCTGACGCCCCGTCCGGCCGCCACCGACTCCAGGCACTCGTCGAAGTTGTCGCAGTGCACGATCCGCGGGTGCTCGGCGCCCAGCTGCCCGTCCGGGTCCAGGAGGGCCCGGCCGGTCGGGTTGATCACCAGTGGGTGGTCGCCCAGCTCCGTCCAGTCCACCCACGGGCGGCCCGCCAGGGGGTGGCGGTGGGGGACGGCCGCGGCGCACCCTTCGCTGCCGAGCCTGGTGGCCTTCATCCGGTCGGTCGGAGGGTGACCGCGCAGCAGCGCGATGTCCACGACGGCTCGGTCGACGCCGGCCCAAGGGTCGTCCCTGCGGTGCAGCTGCACCCGGGCGCCGCTCTCCCGTTCGAACCGGACGATCGCCTCGTGCACCCAGCCGTCCGGAAGCAGCCAGGAGAACCCCAACCGCAGGACGGGGCTGGACGGTTCCGGATCGAGCGCCTGCTTGAGCCGGGGCAGCAGTTCCTGCAGCCGGTCCCGCAACCGGGCCCCGGCCGGGCTGAGGGCGACCTGACGGGTGGTGCGCAGGAACAGCGGAACACCCAGCTGCTCCTCCAGGCGCTGCACGGAACGCGTGAGGGTCGGCTGGTTGCTTCCGAGCTGGGCCGCCGCGGAGGTGAAGCTCAGGGTGTCCGCGACGGCGAGGAACGCCTGAAGATGCTTGAGGTTGAGATCCCAGAGAGGCGTCTCCGGATCCTGGCGGCGTGACCCATGGGCCGTCGTCATGGTGCGTCGCTCACCCTGCGATCCGGCCGCTGTCCACCAGGACGGGAGCGGCGTAGGGGACGAGGTCGGCGGTGAAGTGCCGCCGGCCGTCCTGGACGGCCGTGACCCTCGTCCTTCCCACCACTCCGCTCCCGCTGTCGGCCGGCCGCGCGTCCGGGGCGAGCGGGGTGGTGACGATCGTGCAGGGGGCGTCCAGCTCGACGTAGCGGTGGAAGGTGCAGTCGAGCGTGCTGACGGCGCCGCCGACCGCCTGGTGGGCCGCCTCCAGGAGCAGCATGCCGGGCACGTGGTCGACGGGGTGGTCGAAGTAGATCGGGTGGGTCGGGTCGACCCGGAGCCGTCGGCCGTCGTCGGCCGGGGAGGTGAGGAGCACGTCCCTCGCCCGGTGGCGGCCGGTGCCGGCGCACGGCGCGGGCGCGGGGGCGGGTGAGGCCTTCGCCACGGCGGACTCGGTGTCGGCGTACGCTCCGCGCAGCCGCTGGTACACGGCCCGGGACTGGACGGTGAACCGGGTGTCGGCCGTGGCCACCGGCAGTCCGCCCCAGGTGACGAGCGCCCACAGGGACAGGGCCGCCGGATGCTTGCCCCGGTAGGACAGGTCGAAGCAGCGGACGTGGAGCTCCAGTTCCGGGCCGCGATCGGCCCCGGCGTACGCGGCGTCGTCGATGTCGTAGCGGATGCGCTCCCAGATCAGCTGGTGTCCCAGCGGCACGTCGTAGGCGGCGTGGCAGAGCAGCGGGAAGGTCTGACGGACGGTCTCGCAGAGCAGGAGCGGGTCGAAGTCCGGGGCGACCCGGTAGAGCGGGTGCCGTAACGGACGCCGGGCCCGTATGTGGAAGGCGTCGGGCCCCGTACGGCGCCAGCGGGTGAGGTACACCTCGTCAGGACGCAGCTTGTGCACCTGCCAGGGCTCGACGGGGGCGGTGTCGTCGGAGAAGTCGGCGGTACCGGCGCCCGTGAGGCCGGGATCGCCGGCGTCATCCGAACGGCTACGGTCGATGTCCTTGCAAACAGGCATGAAAGACCCCTATGGAAGGCGCCGGGCCGCTGCAACGACCCGTCGGCGATACCTTCATGTGTAACATAGAGATCGTTCTGTATCCAGAAATATTGCGCGACATGACGGGCGGACGACACGCGGATGACGAGTGGACACAAGCACGAACAAGCCTTGAAGACACGGGCCGCGCTGATCTGCGCCGCGGCCGAGGTGTTCGACCAGGTCGGCTACCACGGCGCGGGGATCAACCGCATCCTGACGAAGGCCGGCCTGACGTCCGGGGCGATGTACTTCCACTTCAAGTCCAAGGAGGACCTCGCCCGGGCCGTCATGCTGGAGCAGGCGAGCGACCTGCGACTGCCCGGGGAACCGCAGGGACTGCAGCAGCTCGTGGACGTCACGCTGACGCTCGCCGTCGAGCTGCAGAGCAACACGCTGCTGCGGGCCGGGGTACGACTGGCGGTCGACCAGGGCGGCCCCGCCCAGAACGACGACTCGGCGTACGACTGGTGGGCACAGCGCTTCCGCGGCGAACTGGACGTGGCGCGCGAACGGGGTGAACTGCGCGAGGACGTCGACGGGGGCGAGTTCGCCGAGGTCCTGGTGGCCGCGTTCACCGGAACACAGCTGAAGTCGCAGATCTCGGCGGGCTGGTCCGACCTCCCCGAACGCATCGTCTCCCTGTGGCGCTACCTGCTGCCCGGCGTCGCCTCCGCCGACGCGCTGCCGCACATCCGCGTCGCCCCGGAGCGGGGGCGGCCATGAGTGTGACGCCACGCCGGGTGGTGCTGACCGGCGCCACCGGATTCATCGGCTCGCACGTGGCCGCCCTGCTGCTGCGCGACCCCGCGTGGCAGGTGCGCGTGGTCGGCCGCAGGGCGCCCGCCGAGCTGATCGCCGCCGGGGCACAGTGGGTGGAGGCCGACCTCTCGGCCCCGGACAGCCTGCGCGACGCGTGCCGGGACGCCGACGCGCTGCTCCACCTGGCCTCCCTGATCAGCGGCGACCAGGACGCCTGCACCGCCGTCAACGTGCACGGCACCGCACGGCTCATGGCGGAAGCCGTCCGCTCCGGTGTGACCCGGGTGACCCACCTGTCGACGGCCGCCGTCTACGGCCACGGCCCCCATCGGGGAACGGAGGTGGGCGAAGCGGAACCGGCGCCGGTCTCCGCGACCAGCGCCAGCCGCCTCGCCGGCGAGCGGCCCGCCCTCGACGCCGGTGCCGTCGTCCTGCGCCCGGGACTCGTCCTCGGCACCGGCGACCGGTGGGTGGTGCCCGCCCTGGCCGAACTGCGCCGCCGGGTGCCCGCGCGCTGGGCCTCGGGGGCAGCGCTCCTCTCCGTCGTCCCCGCGGCGGACCTGGCCAGGCTGATCGTCGCCACCCTGTCCACGCCCCACCCCCTCAGCCCGTCCGTCCATCACGCGAGCCACCCCCGCCCGGTGCGCCTGCACCGCCTGCTGGACGCGCTCGACGAACACGCGGTCCTCCCGCCGGTCCCCGACCGCGACTGGCCCTGGCCGCAGTGCGTGGCCGCCCTCGGCGCGAGCGGCTCACGGCTGAGCGCCCGCCAGTTCTCCCTGCTGGCGCAGGACAACTGGTT
This sequence comes from Kitasatospora sp. NPDC005856, assembly GCF_040629945.1. Taxonomy (NCBI): domain Bacteria; kingdom Bacillati; phylum Actinomycetota; class Actinomycetes; order Kitasatosporales; family Streptomycetaceae; genus Kitasatospora; species Kitasatospora sp. NPDC005856. Next base: position 50,379 of record NZ_JBEXWT010000048.1, read on the forward strand.
CGGCAGCGAACGCGTCTGGCGACTGGCCGGAGTCGACTGCGGCGAGGACCCCTTGGCGGCCATGCCCTCCTGGGCCCCCTGGTACCGGAAGCACTGCGGAACCGCCTGACCCGGGGTACACCCCGAGTCGAACCGGTCCTCCTACCGCGCCGAGCGCTTCCGATGGGCGGCGATCAGGTCGCGGTACCAGGCGTACGAGGCCCTCGGTGTCCGCTTCTGCGTCTCGAAGTCGACGTGGACCAGGCCGAAGCGTTGGCTGAACAGCCCTTCGGCCCATTCGAAGTTGTCGAGGAGGGACCAGGTGTAGTAGCCGCGGACGTCGACGCCCTCGGCGGCGGCCCGGGCGAGGGCGTCGAGATGGGCGGCGAGGTAGTCGATGCGGGGCTGGTCGGGGACGGTCTCCTCGGTGACGGAGCAGCCGTTCTCGGTGATGGTGACGGGCGGGAGGGCCTTGCCGTAGGTGTCGCGGAGGCCGACGAGGAGGCGGGTGAGCGCGTCGGGGACGACGGGCCAGCCGAAGGCGGTGTGCGGGACGTCGGGGATGCCGACGAGGTCGAAGGGCAGACCGGGTTCGGTGGGGGCGGCGACGCGGGTGGGGTTGTAGAAGTTGAGGCCGAGGCCGTCGAGGCCGGGGGTGTGGATGAGGTCGAGGTCTCCGGGACGGACGGCGCCGAAGATGTCGTCGGGGACGCCGAGGGCGGAGAGGTCGGGGTAGCGGCCGAGGAGGACCGGGTCGGTGAACAGCCGGTTGTGCAGGGCGTCGTAGGCCGCGGCGGCGGCCGCGTCCTCGGCGGAACCGGAGGCCGGCTCGACCGGGGTGAGGTTGTTGGAGAGCATCACCTCCAGGCCCCGCTCGTGGAGCAGGGAGGCGGCCAGGCCGTGGCCCAGCAGCTGGTGGTGGGCGGCCGGGAGGGCCTCGAACATCAGGGTGCGGCCGGGGGCGTGGGTGCCCAGGGCGTAGCCGAAGACGGTGTGGACGAAGGGCTCGTTGAGGGTGATCCAGGCGGGGACGCGGTCGCCGAGCCGGTCGGCCACGACGCCGGTGTACTCGGCGAAGCGGTACGCGGTGTCGCGGTCGAGCCAGCCGCCCTCGTCCTCCAGCGCCTGCGGGAGGTCCCAGTGGAAGAGGGTGGGCAGCGGGGTGATGCCCGCCTCCAACAGCGCGTCCACGAGCCGGTCGTAGAACGCGAGGCCGGCGGGGTTCACCGCGCCGCCGCCGGTGGGCAGGACGCGGGGCCAGGCGATGGAGAAGCGGTAGCCGTCCAGCCCGAGGCCCTTCATCAGCTCGATGTCCTCGGGGTACCGGTGGTAGTGGTCGCAGGCCACCGCGCCCGTGTGGCCGTCGCGGACGGCGCCGGGGCGGGCGCAGAAGGCGTCCCAGACGGACGGTCCGCGGCCGTCCTCCTCCACCGCCCCCTCGATCTGGTAGGCGGCGGTGGCCGCGCCCCAGCGGAAGTCCACCGGCAGGTCGAAACGGTCCGGCATGGCAGCCTCCTGATGTGAATGTGAGGAGGACTCATGTTAGTGCCGCGCCGCCGGAACGCCAGAGGCCCTCGACCGATCCGGCGCACCCGCCGCCGTGCCGCAGGCCACTCGACGGCTCGACGGCTCGACAGCTCGACGGCTCGACAGCTCGACCGGTGGACCGGTGGACCGGTGGACCGGCTGAGGAAAGGGCTTGACTGTAAGCCCACTTCAACTTTGATCATTGGGACATCGCCCCGAACCGGGTTGCGTCCACAGAGAACCGAGGAGCCCCATGTCCGCCCCCGCACTTCGCCTCGCCGTGATCAACAGCAGTGTCCGGGAGGGACGGTTCGGCCCGACCGTCGCCAACTGGATCACCTCGCTCGCCAAGGAGCGCGAGGACCTGCTGGTCGATCCGATCGACCTCGCCGACCACCCGCTGCCGCACGAGCTGTCCCACGACCCCGGCAAGGAGGCGGCGGCAGCGCTCGCCAAGGTCACCCCGCGGCTGGCCGACGCCGAGGCCTTCCTGGTGGTCACCCCCGAGTACAACCACAGCTTCCCGGCCTCGCTCAAGACCCTGATCGACTGGCACCGGACGGAGTGGGAGACCAAGCCGGTGGGCTTCGTGTCCTACGGCGGTCTCGCCGGCGGCCTGCGCTCGGTGGAACAACTGCGGCAGGTGTTCGCCGAGTTGCACGCCGTCACGGTCCGCGACGTGGTCAGCTTCCACAACTGCTGGGGACAGTTCGACGAGACCGGCGCGCTGAAGGAACCCGCTGCCGCGACCGCCGCCGCCGAGACCCTGTTCGACCGGCTCTCCTGGTGGGGGCTCTCCCTGCGCGAGGCCCGCGAGAAGCGGCCGTACAACAACTGACCTCGGCCGACCCACGGTCAGGACACGGGCGGGACGGGGAACCCTAGGACCGGAGCCCGCCGGCTCCCGGTCCGGCTCCGCCGAGGACGTCGCACGGGTTGACCAGCGCGCAGCGCTCCAGCGAGAGGCAGCCGCAGCCGATGCAGTCGGTGAGCTTGTCCTGGATGCGCACCAACAGGTCGATGCGGCGGCCGAGTTCATGGCGCCACCGCTCGGAGACCTGGGCCCAGTCCTCCCCGGTCGGGGTGCGCGCCTCGGGCAGCAGGCCCAGGGCCTCACGGATCTCCTGGAGCGGGATCCCGACGCGCTGCGAGGCGCGGATGAAAGCGACCCGACGGAGCGCGTCACGGGCGTAGCGCCGCTGGTTGCCGCTGGTGCGACGGCTGTGGATCAGGCCCTCGCGGTCGTAGTAGCGCAGGGTGGAGGCGGGCACACCGCTGCGGGCCGACAGCTCACCGACCGTCAGCTCCCTGGAAATCACCGCCACGTCCGCCATGTCACCCATCGTAGCCCGGCGTCGAACAGCGCCCGCCGGGCGCGTGCGGAAGGCGGTACCGCCGATGGACTCGGTGGTACCGCCTTCCGGCACGTCCGGGTCACCGGGCGCGGGCCGCTCAGTCCAGGTCGCTGTTGCCCAGCTCCTCCCGGACCAGGTTGAGCAGTTCCTCGTCGTCCGCGGCGTCGAGGAGGTCGGCGATGCTGTCCTCCTCCTCGGCCGGGGCCCCGGCGGACCAGCGGGCCAGGAAGGCCTGGAGGCGCACGGCCACCCGGGAGCGGGAGAGCTCGTCCAGCGGGTTGAGGGCCATCGCCGCCTCCAGCCCGTCGAGCATCCCGAGCAGCGGTTCGACGTCCGTGGCCGACCCGGCACCGCCCGGCAGCACACCGTGCAGGTGGTCCGCCAGCGCGACGGGGGTCGGGTGGTCGAAGACGATCGTCGCCGGGAGCGGCACGCCGCACTCCCGCGCCAGCCGGTTGCGGAACTCGACGGCCGTCAGCGAGTCGAAGCCCAGGTCGCGGAACGGCCTGGTCTCGTCGATCTGTTCGGCCGCGGAGTAGCGGAGCACCTCGACCAGCACCTCCCGGATCAGCTCCAGCAGGACGGCCGTCCGCTCCTTGGCGTCCAGCCCGGCCAGCCGGGAGCGCAGCGCGCCACCGTCCGTCCCGCCGTCCGCCCCGCCGTTCTGCGCCGCCGGCGCTCCGGCCGGGGCCAGGGCGTCGGCCGCCTCGGGCAGGTCGCCCAGCAGCGGGCTCGGCCGGCCGGAGGTGAAGGCGGGCGCGAACCGGGCCCAGTCCACGTCGGCGACGGTCAGCGCGCCCGCGCCACCGTCCACGGCCGCCGCCAGGGCGGTGAGCGCGAACTGCGGTTCGAGCGGCGTCAGTCCGCGGCGGCGCAGGTACTCCTCCGCCCCGTCGGCCGCCATCCCGGCGCCCGCCCACGGGCCCCAGGCGACCGACGTCCCGGCCAGACCGCGGTCCCGCCGGTTCCTGACCAGGGCGTCCAGGTAGGCGTTGCCCGCCGCGTAGAGCGCCTGCCCGCCGCTGCCCCAGGTGGCGGCGATGGAGGAGAAGACCAGGAACAGCTCCAGGTCCGCCTCCGCGGTGAGCTCGTCCAGGTGGGCGGCGCCGTCCACCTTGCCGCCGGTGATCCTCGCGATGTCCTCGACACCGGTCTGCGCGAGCATCGCCGACTGGGCGACACCGGCCGCGTGCACCACCCCCAGCAGCGGGCGGTCGGCCGGGACGGCGGCCAGCGTCGCCGCCAGCGCCTCCCGGTCGGCGGCGTCGCACTCGGCCACCGTCACCCGGGCGCCGGCCGCCGTCAGTTCGGCGGTCAGCTCCTCGGCGCCCGGGGTGCGGGAGCCACGACGGCTGGTGAGGAGCAGGTCGGTGACGCCCCGGCCGACCAGCCAGCGGGCGACGGCCGCGCCCAGCGCGCCCGTCCCGCCGGTGACCAGCACCGTGCCGGGCTTCGACGGCCGCCAGGGCTCCGCCGGGGTCTGCCCCGCGTCGGTGCGGGTCAGCCGGCGGGCGAGGACCCGCCCGCCGCGCAGGGCGAGCTGGTCCTCCCCGGTGGCCCCGCCGAGCACCGCCGCGAGCGCCGCGAGGGTGCCGGAGTCGGGCTCGGCGGGCAGGTCGACCAGCCCGCCCCAGTTCCGCGGGTGCTCCAGCGCGGCGGCCTGGCCGAAGCCCCACAGCTGCGCGTGGTCGGGGTGGGTGACCCGGTCCGAGGCGTCCACGGCCACCGCGCCCCGGGTGATCGTCCACAGCGGCGCCTCCAGCTCCGCGTCGCCGAGGGCGTGCAGCAGCGCGAGGCTGCCGGTCAGCCCGGTGGGCAGGTAGGCGATCCCGCGCGCCTTCTCGGCCAGCGCGCGCAGCCGGTCCGCCAGTCGGCTCCGGTCGAGCCCGCCGATGGCGAGTCGGACCGGGGCGGTGTCGGCGGGCAGCCGCGTGAGCAGGGCGTCCGCGAGCACGCCCTCGTCCTCGGTGTCGGTGACCACCAGCCAGCCGCCGTCGAGGCTCATCGGGGAGACCTCGACCGGCTTCCAGTCGATCCGGTAGAGGCAGTCCTCCAGGACGGGGACGGCGCCGGAGGCGCGGCCGGCCGCCGCGAGCGGCAACCGCGGCCAGTACCGGTCCCGCTGGAAGGCGTACGTCGGCAGGTCCACCGGGCGGCCTTCCGGCAGCACGGCCGACCAGTCGGCCTCGGCGCCCGCCGTCCAGAGCCGGGCGAGCGCCTCCAGGGCGGTGCCCCGCTCCTCGCGGCCCTTGCGCAGCAGCGGCGCGAAGGTGCCCTCCTCCACCGACCGCTGTGCCAGCCCGCAGAGCACGCCGTCGGGGCCGAGCTCCAGGTACCGGGTGACGCCCTGCTCCGCCAGGTGCGTGACGCCCTCGGCGAAGCGGACGGCCTCGCGGACCTGCCAGACCCAGTAGTCCGGGGTGGACAGCTGTCCGGGCTCGGCGAGTTCGCCGGTCAGGTCGGAGACGACCGGGATGCGCGGCTCGGCGAAGGTCACGTCGGCGAGCACGGCGGCGAATTCGTCGAGCATCGGCTCCATCAGCGCCGAATGGAAAGCGTGCGAGACCGTCAGGCGACGGGTCTTGCGGCCCTCCGCCGACCAGCGCGCCGCGAACTCCTCGACCACCTCGACGGGCCCGGAGACCACCACCGAGGTGGGGCCGTTGACGGCGGCCACGTCCAGCCGCTCGCCGATCTCCGCCCGCACCTCGGACTCGGTGCCCTCGACCGCCAGCATCGCCCCGCCGCTCGGCAGCGCCTCCATCAGCCGGCCGCGGGCCGCGACCAGCGCGCAGGCGTCCGGCAGCGAGAACACACCCGCCACATGGGCGGCCGCCACCTCGCCGATCGAGTGACCGAGCAGGAAGTCCGGCGCCACGCCCCAGGATTCGAGCAGCCGGAAGGCCGCCACCTCCACGGCGAACAGCCCGGCCTGCGCCCAGACCGTACGGTCCAGGTCCTCCGCGCCCTCGAACACCACGTCCCGGACCGGCCGGTCCAGGTACAGGTCCAGCTCCCCGCAGACCGCGTCGAAGGCGTCAGCGAACACCGGGAACGCCTCGTACAGCCCCCGGCCCATGCCCACCCGCTGCGCACCCTGACCGGTGAACAGGAAGGCCGTACGGCCCACGGCCGCGACGCCCGCCACCAGGGCGCCGGACGACCGGCCCGCGGCCAGGGCACCCAGCGCGGCGTCCCGGTCGGCGCCGAGCACCACGGCGCGGTGCTCCAGCCCGGCGCGGGAGAGCAACGACCGGGCCACGTCCTGCGGCCGCAGCTCGGCCCGCCGCCCCACGAAGGAGCTCAGCCGCTCGGCCTGGGCGGCGAGCGCCCCGGCCGAACGCCCGGACAGCAGCCAGGGCAGCGCCTCCGCCGCGGTGGCGTCCGAGATGGCGGCCGGAGCCTCCACCGCAGCCGGCACGGGCGCGGCCTCCAGGATGACGTGGGCGTTGGTGCCGCTGATCCCGAACGAGGACACACCCGCCCGGGCCGGCCGGTCCACGACGGGCCAGGGCCGGCGCTCCGTCACCAGCTCCACGGCGCCCGCCGACCAGTCCACCTGCGGAGTCGGCTCGCCGACGTGCAGGGTCGGCGGCACGACGCCGTGCCGCAGGGCGAGCACCATCTTGATCACTCCGGCGACACCGGCGGCGGCCTGGGTGTGCCCGAGGTTGGACTTCACCGAGCCCAGCAGCAGCGGGAGTTCGCGGCCCTGACCGTAGGTGGCCAGCAGCGCCTGGGCCTCGATCGGGTCACCCAGGCGGGTGCCGGTGCCGTGCGCCTCGACCACGTCCACCTCGCCGACCGACAGCCCGGCGTTGGCCAGCGCCTGCCGGATCACCCGCTCCTGCGCCGGGCCGTTCGGGGCGGTCAGGCCGTTGGAGGCGCCGTCCTGGTTGACCGCGCTCCCCCGCACCACCGCGAGCACCCGGTGCCCGTTGCGCCGGGCGTCGGACAGCCGCTCCAGCAGCAGCACACCCACGCCCTCGCCCCAGCCCGTACCGTCCGCGCCGGCCGCGAAGGCCTTGCAGCGGCCGTCCGCCGCCAGCCCGCCCTGCCGGTCGAACTCCGCGAACACCACCGGGGTCGACATCACCGAGACGCCGCCCGCGAAGGCCAGTTCGCACTCCCCTCGGCGCAGCGCCTGCGCCGCGAGGTGCAGGGCGACCAGCGAGGAGGAGCAGGCGGTGTCCACCGTCATCGCCGGGCCCTCGAGACCGAAGGCGTACGCCACCCGGCCGGAGAGCACGGAAGCGGCGTTGCCGGTGGCCACGTGGCCGTCCACGTCCTCCTGCGAGGCGGCGAGCACCAGCGGGTAGTCCTGGCCGTTGGTGCCGGCGAAGACGCCGACCGGCCGGCCGCGCATCGCCCGCGGGTCCACTCCGGCGGACTCGAAGGCCTCCCAGGAGGCCTCCAGCAGCAGCCGCTGCTGCGGGTCCATCGCCAGCGCCTCGCGCGGCGAGATCCCGAACAGCCCGGCGTCGAACTCGGCGACGTCCGCCAGGAAGCCGCCCCGGGCGGCCGCGTCCACGCCCGTCCAGCCGGCCTCCCAGCCGCGGTCGGTCGGGATGCCGGTCATCGCGTCGACGCCGTCGGACAGCAGCTCCCAGAGCGCGTCCGGCGAGCCGACGCCGCCCGGGAAGCGGCAGGCCATGCCGACGATCACGATCGGCTCGTCCTCGGCCCGGGCGCCGCCCGTCGCCTCGACGGCCGCGGCGGGCCCGGCCGTGCCGAACAGCTGCTCGGCGAGGTTGCGCGCCAGGGCGGCCGGGGTCGGCCGGTCGAAGACCAGGGTGGCCGGCAGTGCCAGCCCCGTCCGGGCGCTCGCCAGGTTCCGGAACTCCACCGCCGTCACCGAGTCGAACCCGAGGTCGCGGAACGCCTGCTCGGCGCCGACCGCGTCCGGCGAGCCGTGGCCGAGCACCGCCGCGGCCCAGGACCGTACGGCGTCCAGCAGCAGCCCGGGGCGCCTGGTCTCCGGCGCCGCCGCCAGCTCGGCCCGGAACTCCTCGGCCCGTCCGGCGCCGCGGGTGCCGGCCGTGGCCCCGGCGGCCTCCGGCAGGTCGGCCAGCAGGGCGCTGGGCCGCGGCCCGCCCACGCCGGCCGCGAACAGCGACCAGTCGACGTCGGCGACCACCAGGCCGGCCCCGTCGTGGCCGATCGCCCGGGCGAGGGCGGTGACGGCGAGCACCGGGTCCATCGGCGGCAGGCCGCCGCGCCGCAGTCGCTGCACCAGTGCCGGATCGGCCGCCATGCCCTCGTTCGCCCACGGACCCCACGCCACCGAGACGCCCGGCAGGCCGCGCTCGCGCCGCCCCTCCATCCAGGCGTCCACGAAGGCGTTGGCGGCGGCGTAGTTGCCCTGTCCGGCGCTGCCGACGATGCCCGCCAGCGAGGAGAAGGCGAGGAAGAACTCCAGCTCGTGGCCCCGCGTCAGCTCGTCCAGGACGACCAGGCCGGCCGCCTTCGCGGCCAGCGCCGTCCGCAGCCGCTCCGGAGTGAGCGCGTCCAGCGCGCCGTCGTCCAGCACACCGGCGGCGTGCACCACGCCGATCAGCGGGTGGTGGGCCGGCACCTCGGCGAGCACCCGGGCCAGGGCGGCCCGGTCGGTCACGTCGCAGGCGGCGACCACGGCTTCGGTGCCGCTCTCCGCGAGCTCCGCGACCAGCTCCGCCGTGCCCGGCGCGGCCGTCCCGCGACGGCCCGTCAGCACCACCCGGGCCACGCCGTGGTCGGCCAGCCAGCGGGCGACCGTGGCGCCCAGCGCGCCCGTCCCGCCGGTGACCAGGACGGTCCCCGGGACGGCGGGCGACCAGGACGGCGCACCGTCCCCGGCCGTCGCCCGCACCAGTCGGCGCCCGTAGGTGCCGGAGCCGCGCAGGGCCACCTGGTCCTCGCCGTCGCCGACCAGCACCGCGGCCAGCCGGGAGCCCGCCCGGGCGTCCAGCGCGGCCGGAAGGTCGACCAGACCGCCCCAGCGGTCCGGGGACTCCAGGGCCGCGACCCGGCCGAGGCCCCAGACCTGCGCCTGTCCGGCGTCGGCGGCCCGGTCCGAGCGGCCGACGGACACCGCGTGCCCGGTCAGCGCCCAGAACGGGGCGGTGACGCCCGCGTCGCCGAGCGCCTGGAACAGGGCCAGGGTCAGCTCCAGCCCCGGCGACAGCGCCGGGTCCGGGGCCGCCTCGGCGAACGCGGCCAGCGACACCACGCCGGCGAAGGTGCCCGGGGCCGCCTCGGCGAGCTGCGCGGCCAGGGACGCCCGGTCGGTGCCGACGGGCTCGAAGCGGACCACCTCGGCTCCGGCCGAGCGGATCGCCGCCGCCACGTCCTCGGCCGACTGGTGCGCCGCGCCCGACCGCGGGACGACCAGCAGCCACCGGCCGGTCAGCGCCGGAGCGGAGGCCGGACCGGCGAGCGGGCGCCAGGTCGTGAGGTAGCGCCAGGAGTCCACCACCGAGTCGACCCTGCGCCGCTGCCGCCACGTGGAGAGCACCGGCAGGGCCGCGCCGAGCAGTTCGGCCGAATCCGGGGTGTCCAGGAGGTCGGCCAGATCGCCGAAGTCCTCCCGCTCCACCGCGTCCCAGAACCGGGCCTCCACCGCGTCGGCGGCGGACGCCGAGGGCTCGGCGGCACCGGCCTGCGGCCAGAACCGCTGCCGCTGGAAGGCGTACGTCGGCAGCTCCACCCGCCGGCCCTCGGGCAGCGCCGCGGCCCAGTCGACCTCGGCGCCGTCCGCCCAGAGCCGGGCCAGCGCCCGCAGCGCGGTCCGGGAGTCCTCCCGGCCGCGGCGCAGCAGCGGCGCGAACACGCCGTCCGCGACGCTCTGCTGTGCCAGCCCGCAGAGCACGCCGTCCGGGCCGAGCTCGGCGAAGCGGGTGACGCCCTGGCGGTGCAGGGCCTCGACACCGTCGGCGAAGCGGACCGCCTCGCGGACCTGCCGCACCCAGTACTCCGGGGTGGACAGCTGTCCGGGCTCGGCGAGTTCGCCGGTCAGGTTGGAGACGACCGGGACGCTCGGCTCGGCGAAGGTCAACCCGCCGAGCACGGCGGCGAATTCGTCGAGCATCGGCTCCATCAGCGCCGAGTGGAAGGCGTGCGAGACCGTCAGGCGACGGGTCTTGCGGCCCTCCGCCGACCAGCGCGCCGCGAACTCCTCGACCACCTCGACGGGCCCGGAGACCACGAGGGAGGCGGGCCCGTTGACGGCGGCCACGTCCAGCCGCTCGCCGATCTCCGCCCGCACCTCGGACTCGGTGCCCTCGACCGCCAGCATCGCCCCGCCGCTCGGCAGCGCCTCCATCAGCCGGCCGCGCGCCGCCACCAGGGCGCACGCGTCCGGCAGCGAGAACACCCCGGCGACATGGGCCGCGGCGATCTCACCGATCGAATGCCCGAGCAGGAAGTCGGGGACCACGCCCCAGGACTCCAGCAGCCGGAAGGACGCCACCTCGACGGCGAACAGCCCGGCCTGCGCCCAGACCGTACGGTCGATGCCGATGCCCTCGGACACCGCTTCGGTGAGCGGCCGGTCGAGCCGGAGGTCCAGCTCCGCGCGGACCGCGTCGAAGGCCTCCGCGAACACCGGGAAGGTCTCGTACAGCCCGCGCCCCATGGCGGCGTACTGCGAGCCCTGGCCGGTGAACAGGAAGGCGGTCCGGCGGTCGGCGACCGCGCCGCGGACCACCGCGGCGTCGGGTTCGTCACCGGCCAACGCGGCCAGGCCGCGCAGGAGTTCGGCGTGGTCCGCGCCGACGACCACGGCCCGGTGGTCGAGCGCCGCCCGGGTCCCGGCCAGCGACCAGGCGACGTCCCGGACGTCCGCGCCGGCCTCGGCGAACGCCCGCAGGCGCTCCGCCTGGGCGCGCAGGCCCTCGGCGGTCCTCGCCGAGACGGCCCAGACGGGCAGCACCGGCGCCGCCTCCGGCTCCTCCACCGGGGCCGGCGGCACGCTCTCCAGGATGACGTGGGCGTTGGTGCCGCTGATGCCGAAGGAGGAGACGCCCGCGCGGCGCGGCCGGTCCAGCTCGGGCCAGGGGCGTGCCTCGGTGAGCAGTTCCACCGCTCCGGCCGACCAGTCCACCTCGGTGGTGGGCCGGTCCGCGTGGAGCGTCGCCGGGAGCACGCCGTGGCGCATCGCCTGCACCATCTTGATGACGCCCGCGACACCGGCGGCGGCCTGGGTGTGGCCGATGTTGGACTTGATCGAGCCCAGCCAGAGCGGCTGGTCGGCGGGCCGGTCCTGGCCGTAGGTGGCCAGCAGGGCCTGGGCCTCGATCGGGTCGCCGAGCGTGGTGCCGGTGCCGTGCGCCTCGACGGCGTCGACATCGGCGGCCGACAGCCCGGCGCTCGCCAGGGCCTGACGGATCACCCGTTGCTGGGCCGGCCCGTTCGGGGCGGTCAGCCCGTTGGACGCGCCGTCCTGGTTCACCGCGCTGCCGCGCAGCACGGCCAGCACCTCGTGCCCGTTGCGGCGGGCGGTGGAGAGTCGCTCGACCAGCAGGACGCCGACGCCCTCGCCCCAGCCCGTGCCGTCCGCGCCGGCCGCGAAGGACCGGCAGCGGCCGTCCGAGGACAGCCCGCCCTGACGGTCGAACTCGGCGAAGGCGGCCGAGGACACCATCACCGTCACACCGCCGACCAGCGCCGTCTCGCAGTCGCCCTCACGCAGCGCCTGCGCGGCCCAGTGCAGGGCCACCAGCGAGGAGGAGCAGGCCGTGTCCACCGTGACGGCGGGGCCCTCCAGCCCGAACACGTACGACACCCGGCCGGAGATCACGCTGTTCGCCGAGCCCGCCAGGACGTGGCTCTTCGCCTCTTCCAGGCCGCCGACCGCGTTGTAGCCGGAGTTGGAGGCTCCGACGAAGACGCCGATCTGCCGGCCGCGCACCGACCGCGGGTCGATCCCCGCGTCCTCGAAGGCCTCCCAGGAGGCCTCCAGCAGGATCCGCTGCTGCGGGTCCATCGCCAGCGCCTCGCGCGGGGAGATCGCGAACAGCCCGGCGTCGAACTCCGTCACGCCCTCGACGAAGCCACCGCGCGCCGCCGCGGCGGCGATGCCCTCGGCCGACCAGCCGCGGTCGGTCGGGAATCCGGTGACCCCGTCGGCCCCGGCGGCCACCAGGTCCCACAGCTCGGCCGCCGAACCCACCCCGCCCGGATAGCGGGCACTCATGCCCACGATCACGACCGGGTCGTCGGTGGCGGACACCGCCGCGCGGGACACCTCCGCGGCCACCGCCGCCTCCGGCACCGACTCCAGCAGCTCCTCGGCCAGACGGCTCGCCAGCACCACCGGCGTCGGATAGTCGAACACCAGCGTGGCCGACAGGGAGAGCCCGGTCTCCTTCGCCAGCAGGTTCCGCAGCGCCACCGCCGTCAGCGAGTCGAAACCGAGGTCCCGGAACGCCTGACCGGCGTCCACGGCCTCCACCGAAGCATGCCCGAGAACCGCTGCCGCACAGGACCGGACCAGGTCCACCAGCATCCGCTCCCGGCGCCCGGCCGCGGCCTCGGCCAACCGCTCCCGGAACCCCGAGGACCGCTCCGCCACCGCCTCCACCGGCGCCTGCGCGCCGACGGCCTCCGGCAGCTCCGCCAGCAGCCGACTGGTGCGCACCGCGGTGAAAGCCGGCGCGAACAGCCGCCAGTCCACATCCGCGACGATCACACAGACCTCGTCACCGTCCACCGCCCGCGCCAGCGCCGACACCGCCAGCCCCGGCTCCATCACGGCCAGCCCACGACGGGCCAACTGCCCCGCGGCATCGCCCTGGGCGGCCATGCCCTCGCCCGCCCACGGACCCCAGGCCACCGACGTACCCCGCAGCCCCCGCGCACGACGCCGCTGCACCAGCGCGTCCAGGTGGGCGTTGGCCGCCGCGTAGACGCCCTGGCCACCGCTGCCCCAGGTCGCCGCGACCGAGGAGAAGACCACGAACAGATCGAGATCCAGACCGGCCGTCAGCTCGTCCAGCAGATCGGCGCCACCGGCCTTCCCGTCGAGCACCCGGGCGATCTCCGCCCCGTCGGTCTCCGCCAGCGGCACGGCGCCCTGGCCGACCCCGGCCGCGTGCACCACGCCGGTCGGCCGGTGCTCGGCGAGCAGCGCGGCCAGCGCCTCCCGGTCGGTCGCCGCGCACGCGGCCACCACGACCTCGGCACCCGCCTCGGTCAGCTCGGCGACCAGCTCGGCGGTACCCGGCGCGTCCGCGCCCCGACGGCCGGTCAGCACCAGCTTCGGCACCCCACGCCCGGCCAGCCAGCGGGCCGTCTCCGCGCCCAGCGCACCGGTCCCACCGGTGACCAGGACCGGACCGGACGGCGTCCACGCCGCGGCGGGCGCGGCGTCGGAGGCGGCCCGGGTCAGGCGGCAGCTGTACGCCCCGGCGCCGCGCACGGCCACCTGGTCCTCACCGGCCCCGCCGCCGAGGACGGCGACGGCTCGCTTGGCCGACTGCGGGTCGAGGACGGCCGGGAGGTCGATCAGACCGCCCCAGCGCTGCGGGTGTTCCAGCGCCGCGACCCGGCCCAGGCCCCAGAGTTCGGCCTGGACGGGATCCCGCAGCGGGTCGGAGCGGCCGATCGAGACGGCGCCGCTGGTGACCAGCCAGAGCGGGGCGCCGATGCCCGCCTCGCCCAGCGCCCGCAGCAGCCCGACCGCACCGGACACCGGGGCGTCCGGGGGGAGCAGCGCGATGACCCCGGCGGCCTCGGGGGCCTCGGTCGGGGCGGCGTCGAGGTCGAGCGGGAGCACCTCGGCGCCGGCCTGCCGCAGCGCGGCGGCCAGCGCGGCCCCGGTCTCGGAGCCGGTGGGCGCGGCCAGCAGCCACGTCCCGGAGAGGCCGGCCCCGGAGAGACCGGTGAGCGGCTTCCAGACCAACCGGTAGCGCCAGGAGCCGATCACCGCGTCCTGGCGGCGCGACCGCCGCCAGGCGGTGAGCACCGGCAGGACGGAGTCCAGGCCTTCGGGCGCCCGGTCGACGTCCAGGGTGTCGGCGAGGCCCTCCAGGTCCTGGTTCTCGACCGCCGCCCAGAACCGGGCCTCGGCCGGGTCGGCCGCCAGGCTCGTCGGCTCGACCGCCTCGGGCCAGTAACGCTCGCGTTGGAAGGCGTACGTCGGCAGGGCGACGCGACGGCCGGCGGGCAGCACCACGGACCAGTCGATCCCGGCGCCCGCCGTCCAGAGTGCGGCCAGGGCCGCCAGGGCGCTCTCGTGGTCGTCCCGGTCCTTGCGCAACAGCGGCACGCCGATCGCGTCGGGGGCGCTCTGGGCGGCGAGCGCGGTCAGCACACCGTCCGGACCGAGCTCCACGAATCGGCCGACGCCCTCACGGCCCACGGCGGCCACGCCGTCGGCGAAGCGGACGGCCTCGCGGACCTGGCGCACCCAGTAGTCCGGGGTGGTCAGCAGGCCCGGCTCGGCGAGTTCACCGGTCAGGTTGGAGACGACCGGGATCTGCGGCTCGGCGAAGGTCAACTCCTCCAGCACGGAGGCGAATTCGGCCAACATCGGCTCCATCAGGGCCGAGTGGAAGGCGTGCGAGACGGTCAGTCGGCGGATCTTGCGACCCTCCTCCGACCAGCGCGCCGCGAACTCCTCCACGGCCTCCGCCGGCCCCGAAACCACCACCGAGGCGGGGCCGTTGACGGCCGCGACGTCCAGACGGTCGCCGGTCGCCTCGCGCACCTCGGTCTCGGAGGCCTGCACCGCCAGCATCGCGCCACCCTCGGGCAGCGCCTCCATCAGCCGACCACGCGCCGCCACCAGGGCGCACGCGTCCGCCAGCGAGAACACTCCGGCGGCGTGCGCCGCCGCCACCTCACCGATCGAGTGCCCGAGCAGCACGTCGGGGACCACGCCCCAGGACTCCAGCAGCCGGAAGGACGCCACCTCGACGGCGAACAGCCCGGCCTGCGCCCAGACCGTACGGTCCAGGTCCTCGATGCCCGCGAAGACGACCTCGCGCACCGGCCGTCCGAGCCTCCCGTCCAGCTCCGCACACACCGCGTCGAAGGCCGCCGCGAACACCGGGAACGCCTCGTACAGCCCGCGGCCCATGCCGACCCGCTGGGCGCCCTGCCCCGTGAACAGGAAGGCCGTCCGACCCTCGGCCGCGACACCGGTGACGACCCCGCCCGAGGGGCGGCCGTCCGCCAGCGCGGCCAGGCCGTCCAGCAGTGCGGCCCGGTCAGCACCGAGCACCACCGCACGGTGGGCCAGTTCGGCGCGCCCGGTCGCCAGCGACCACGCCGCGTCCTGCGGACGGGCGTCGGACTCCAACACCCCGGCCAGCCGCGCCGCCTGGGCCCTCAACGCCTCCGCGCTGTGCGCCGACACCGCCCACGGCGTCGGCCCGGCGGCCTCCTCCACCGGCACCGCGTCCTCGAGAGACGGCGCCTGCTCCAGCACCACGTGGGCGTTGGTGCCGCTGATCCCGAAGGAGGAGACACCCGCCCGGCGCGGCCGGTCCGCCTCCGGCCACGGCCGGGACTCGCTCAGCAGCTTGACCGCGCCCGCGGACCAGTCCACCTGCGGCGTCGGCTCCTCCGCGTGCAGGGTCGCGGGCAGCACACCGTGCCGCATCGCCTGCACCATCTTGATCACACCCGCCACACCGGCCGCGGCCTGGGTGTGGCCGATGTTCGACTTGATCGACCCCAGCCACAACGGCTGTTCCGCCGCCCGGCCCTGACCGTAGGTGGCCAGCAGCGCCTGCGCCTCGATCGGGTCACCCAGCCGGGTGCCCGTGCCGTGTGCCTCCACGGCGTCCACCTCGGCCGCCTCCAGGCGGGCGTTGGCCAGCGCCTGCCGGATGACCCGCTCCTGCGAGGGACCGTTCGGCGCCGTCAGACCGTTGGACGCACCGTCCTGGTTGACCGCACTGCCGCGGACGATGCCGAGCACCTGGTGGCCGTTGCGGCGCGCGTCCGACAGCCGCTCGACCAGCAGCAGGCCGACGCCCTCGGACATCCCGGTGCCGTCCGCGTCGGCCGCGAAGGCCTTGCAGCGCCCGTCCGAGGCCAGGCCGCCCTGCCGGTCGAACTCCGTGATCACGCCCGGCGTGGCGAGGGTGGTCACACCGCCGGCCAGCGCCAGGTCGCAGTCGCCCGTCCGCAGCGCCTGCACCGCGAGGTGCAGGGCGACCAGCGAGGAGGAGCAGGCCGTGTCGACCGTGACGGCCGGGCCCTCCAGCCCGAACACGTAGGCCAGTCGGCCGGAGGCGATGCTGGTCGCGCTGCCGGTCATCAGGTGGCCGAGAGCGCTGTCCGGGATCTGCATGCCGAGGCCGTAGTGGGACGCCGCGGCGCCGACGAAGACGCCGGTGGACCGGCTGCCGAGGTCGGCGGCGACGATGCCGGCGTCCTCGAAGGCCTCCCAGGCGGTCTCCAGCAGCAGGCGCTGCTGCGGGTCCATCGCCAGCGCCTCGCGCGGCGAGATCCCGAACAGCCCGGCGTCGAACTCGGTGGCGCCGTCGATGAAGCCCCCGCGGGCGGCCTGTCCGTGCACCACGTCGAGCGGCCATCCGCGGTCGGCCGGGAAGGCGGCGGTGCCGTCCTCCCCGGCCGCCACCAGCCGCCAGAGGTCGGCCGGGGAGGCCACGCCGCCGGGCAGGCGGCAGGCCATGCCGACGATCGCGATCGGCTCGTCCAGGCCGGCCGTCGCTGCCGGTGCGGCGACGGCGGGAGCCGGTGCGCTCTCGCCCAGCAGCCTGGTGGCCAGGTGGTCGGCGAGCGCGGTCGGGTTGGGGTGGTCGAACACCGTGGTGGCGGGCAGCCGCAGCCCCGTCGCGGCGTTGAGCCGGTTGCGCAGCTCGACGGCGGTCAGCGAGTCGAAGCCGAGGTCGCGGAAGGCCTGCCGGGCGCCGATCGACTCGGCGTCGGTGTGGCCGAGCACGGTGACGGCGTTGCCGCGGACCAGGTCGAGCAGGATCTGCCGCCGCCGGCTCGCGGAGGCGTTGCGCAGCTGTCCCGCCAGGGTGCCGGTGTCGCCGGCCTCGCGCTCGGCGGCGCGGCGCACCGTGGGCCGGATCAGGCCGCGCAGCAGTGCCGGGACCTCGCCGCCGCCGGTGCGGTCCAGGGCGACCGGAACCAGGTGCGGGGCGGGCAGGGCGGTGGCCACGTCGAAGAGGCTGAGCCCCTGCCCGCTCTCCAGGGCCGCGCCGAGCTTGTCGGTCCGTGCGTCGGCCCCCGGGTTCAGGTGCCGGGTCATCTCGCTGGCTTCCTGCCACAGGCCCCAGGCGAGCGCCTGAGCGGGCAGCCCGAGTGCGCGCCGGTGGGAGGCGAGGGCGTCCAGGAAGGCGTTGGCGGCCGCGTAGTTGGCCTGGCCGCCGGTGCCGAAGGTGGCCGAGGCCGAGGAGTAGAGCACGAACAGGGCGAGGTCGGTGCCAAGGGTGAGGTCGTGCAGGTTGACGGCGGCGTCGACCTTGGGCCGCAGGACGGCCTCGACCCGTTCGGGGGTCATCGCGTCGAACACGCCGTCGTCCAGGGTGCCGGCCGCGTGGACCACGCCGGTGAGCGGGTGCTCGGCGGGGATGGCGGCGAGCACGGCGGCCAGCGCCTCGCGGTCGGCGGCGTCGCAGGCCGCGACCGTCGCCACCGCTCCCGACTCGGCGAGCCGGGCGACCAGTTCGGCCGCGCCCGGGCTGTCGGCACCGCGCCGGCTGAGCAGCAGCAGGTGCCGCACACCGCGCTCGGC
>NZ_JBEXWT010000049.1:0-67422 GCF_040629945.1 Kitasatospora sp. NPDC005856
CAGATATGACAAACGCGTCTACGTCTTCCTCGGCACGGTCACGGTCGCCGCACTGGTCATCTGGCTCCGCTCATGATCGACCGGACAGAACCTAGTCGGCCAAGTCCGCCGCCAGCTCATCGCGCCAGTGCACGGACATGCGCAGGCTCAGGATCGTCTCCGCCGCCGCGGGCAGGGGCAGCAGCAGGAACTGGCGCAGGGCCCCGGCCGCCGCGTCCCGGCCGTGCCACGCCGCGAGGTCGGCCTCGGTGACTGGCGCCGGGTCCGGCTGGTGGCGGGCCGCGTCGAGCAGTCCGCGGACGGCCCGGACCTCCGCCCGGATGGTCCGCATCCGCAGGTCGAGGGCCCCGTCGGCCGGGAGGTCCACCGGCTCGCCCCGGCCGACCTGCTCCAGCGCCCGGGCGATCTCCGAGTAGCCGTCGATGCCGGTCTCCGACGCCAGCCGGGCGAGCTGCGCCGCCATCGCGGAGCGCAACCGCTCCGGCGGGGTCCGCTCCACGATGGCACCGAGGTCGAAGTCGCGTACGACGGTGACCGGGTGCCGCGCCTCCGGTACGTCGTCGAGGACCGGCAGCAGCAGCGCGCTGGCCAGTGGTGCCGCTACGTCGTCCGCCGGGTCCCAGCTGATGCCGTGCTCCGCCGTCAGGCCTGCCAGCAGCCGCGCGTAGGCGGCCGTCGAGCCAGGCCAGGGATCGACGCCGATTCGCTGCCACTGCTGTCCGTCGCGTCCGAGCGCGGGCTGCCCGTCGGGGCCGGTTACGTAGTCCTCGCGCGGCGATTCGACCCGGTGACCTGCCTCCGGCCGCTCCGTGCCGTCCTCCACGACGGTCACGCGCACCTCGTATCCCTGCTTCGCCAGCCGCACCACCCGGGTTCCGCGGGACAGCCGTCCCAGCACCTCGGGACGGCCGAACTGGGCGTCACCGCCCTCCTGCGTGGCGTACGACCATCCATCGCCGCAGGACCCGGCCCGGACCATCGGGCGGTGTGCGGCCCAGGGCGCACCGGCGGACAGCCGCGCCTGTTCCCGGCTGCGCGGCCCGGCGGTCGCGGGCACGGAGCCGAGCCGGTCCAGAAGGTCTCCGGGGTCGATGCCCGCCACGAACACGACGTCCGGCTGCACGGGCGGTGCGGGTTCGGGCCCGAAGAATCCGCCGCCCCCGAAGGTGCCGACGGCGTATGCCCCGTCAGGCTGCGGGACGGGCGGGGCCGGCTCGGCCGCGGGGACCTGCGGCTCGGGGGCCCCGGCAGCGATGTCCAGGGCGGAGGTTGGGTCGGCGACGACCGTCCCGCCACCGTCCCAGATCAGCCGTCCCTCGTGGGCCAGGGGCGTCCGCCCGTCGAAGGGCAGGCCGTTCTCCAGGGCTGTGGCGAAGTCGGAGAGGACGTGCCGCAGTCCCGACCACGGGGTGAACGTCGAGCCCGTCTCGTCGAAGTACCGGCCTACCCGCCCGTGGTGCGGGCCGGGGCGAGTGACCAGGAAGAGTCCGTCGGAGGACTGCCAGCCGATGCCCAGTGTGACCAGCAGTCGTTCGTGCGGCCAGTACGCGTATTCGTCGCGCTCCTCCTCGTCGAGTTCGGCCTCCTCCTCGGCAGCGTCTTCCCCGACCTCGCGCAGGAACTCGGCGCTCTGGACGATCTCCCCGACCCCGGACAGCGGTCCGTAGTAGTCGAGCCGGAGCGTTCCGTCCTGGAGCTCCACACCGTCGTGCCGCAGCAGCGACTCCCTCAGGTCGGGCGGGAAAGTCACCCCCAGCCGGAGTTCGGCCGCCGCGATGTCCGCCAGGACGGCTGGCGGTCGCAGCAGTCCGTGGGTGACGGGGGCGTGCCGCGCGAGCCAGCTCTCGATGCGGTCCCAGGACTCTTCGACGGTGAACGTGATCATGCCCCGCACCCTAGGTGCGGGCACTGACACCCGGACGGCCGGGCTGTCCGTAGTCCCCTCCTGCCCCGATCTCGTGATCACCCCCTTAGCGTTAACCGCTGTACCGCTGTTCTCCGAGGCCGTGACACGCCGCCCAGCAGGCGGTCACGCCACCATGATCATTCTCAGCGCCAACGACTGTTCCGATGTTCCCCGGGGCCGATCTTATGAACGGTCCTCTGCGCGATCAAGATCAATCACGGGCCGCCGAACCCCCGCCGAACCCGGATTCGCTCTCAGAACCCGTTCTCACTCAAGAACGGGACGGACCCCTTTCTGAGACTTGCATTGTGCGAAAACCCGGGCCCATGACGAACCCTCAGCGGCCCTCCCCAGCCGACCGGTCGGACGCCGACGACGCCGAACAGCACGCCTGCCCGAATGTCCCAGGTCGGGCTGCGGGTGAGCGAGGCGTGCGGGCTCGACCCTGTCCCGCTTCTCATCCGGGCACGTGCTGAGAGACGATGCCTCGTCCCTCGTGGGACTTCAGCTCACTTCGCCGGAACCTGATGGATCGGAGAGGTAGACGGTGTCAGGTCCGCGAACGAGGTCGGCCACGCGACGTCATCGATGGCGAGCCACGGCGCAGCGGCTACGCCGGTGGGTGTCACCCCGGTGAACGCTTTGACCTCGCGGTGGAGGTGAGCCTGGTCGACGTAGCCGCTTGTGGCCGCCACCTGGGCGGCGGCGTTGCCCGCCGCGAGGAGGTGGGCGGCGTGGTCGAAGCGCACCAGGCGGGCGGCATGCTTGGGGGTGAGGCCGATCTGGGACCGGAAGCGGGACCACAGCCGTTTACGGCTCCATCCCACCTCGTCCGCCAGGCTGTCGACGCGAACCCGTCCCCGACTGGTGAGCATCATCCCCCAGGCGGCGGCCACCTCTGGATCAAGCGACGGGCGGGCGCTCATCCGTCGGCCGAGGACATCCACAGCGATCGTGAACCGCTCGTCCCACGACGCGGCGGCCCGCAGCCTTTCCTCGGCTCGCCCGGCGTCGCGGCCCCAGACATCCTCCAGGGAGACCACCGTCCCGCTGAGGTTGGTCGATTCGCCGAGCAGCGCAACCGCCAGGACCGGTGACAACCGGATCTGGAGGCACTCGATCCTCCCGGCAGCCCGGCCTCCGAGGCGAAGGTCGCCCGGTGCCAGTCCAACGGCCGTGCTGCCGCATTCGCGCCGGCCGGGGGCGTCGTAGACAAGGCTGTCTTCGTCGCTCAGGTCCACGAACAGGGTGACCGAGGGGTGCGCCACCATGGTGATGTCCGCGCGCGCCGGAGCACGTTGGCGGAACCCGGCCATGCTGATCCCCGGCAGCCGGGCCGGCTGCCGGGGCACGGCGACCTCCACCGACGCCCAGTCAGGTGGTGGTTCGGTGGACCTCACAGCACCAGGGTAGGCGATGGGTGTCAGCGGGCCGTCGCTGCGAAGTGCAGCAGCAACTCGCCGGTCGCCTCCGGCGCTTCGAGCATGGGGAAGTGACCCACGTCGGGCAGCTGCTCGACTCGCGAGTTCGGCACCGTGTCGTACTGGTGCGCCGAAGACGGATCCCAGCGGGGATCGGCAGCACCGAAGATCACCAGAACCGGGACGTCGAGTGCGGTCAGGCGCGCGGGTAGGCTCCTCTCGGCGATGTACGCGCCGTTTTGGCGCAGCACCGTCCTGAACGTGCGGTAGCCGATGCCCCGTACCTCGGCGACCAGGTCGTCCGGGACGTCCACCGGGCGGTTGCACACCGCGGTCACCCCCCGGCGGAGCATCGCGTCGGAACGGACTCTCCATAGAAGCGGGCCGAGCGGCGGGGCGATCAGGACCCGAAGGAAGAGGGGCTGCGGAAGGAGCGCGTCGGGACTCGGGCCACTGCTGATCAGTGCGAGCGAACCCACCAGGTCCGGGCGCTGTTCGGCGAGCGCGGTGGCGATGTATCCGCCGCTGGAGTGCCCGGCCACGGTGACCGGACGAAGGCCGAGCTCATCGAGCGCCGCGGCCAGGCTGGCTGCCTGGCCAGGCACGTCGTACGACGGCGCGGGCGCGGACTGACCGTGGCCCGGGAGGTCGATCCGGATGACGTGATACCGGCTGGCCAGTGCCGGCACTACCGGGCCCCAGGAGCTGCCCGAGGCCCCCGATCCGTGGATGAGTACCAGCGGCGGCGCCTCCCGCGGGCCGTCGTGGACCACGTGCATCCCGTGCACATGCTTACCGTCGAAAATACCCATACACGTGAGGATGCCTGGGCTGCCGGCCCTCGGTCTTGTACAAATGTCGTCACGGGGCCGACGATCGCCAGGACTTCCGAGAAAGCCAGCGGGCATGGCGCGGCCGCTCTGCTCGGCGGCCGACGACATCGAGGCAGCGCATCGGCTCGCCACTGCCCTCGTAGAGGGTGCCGTCCAGGTAGAACACTTCGTCGGCCCGCTGCGTGACGGGGCCAGGAAGTCGAAGAGGTGGATGAGCACCGGATTGCGCGCCGCCCGTACGACCTGGCGGTGCGGTTCCAGGTCCGTCTCGACGAGCTCGGCCGGTCATGGAGGTCTGACATGATCGATCTCCCCGAGTAGTCCTCAGGTCCCCGGTTCCCGCGCGGACGGCGGGCCTGCTACGGTGCCAGGCATGTTCCTCCCCCGTGCGTAGCGGACCCGCCACGACCGTGCCCCCTCTCGCCGGGCACGGCGTTCCGGTGTCCCCGCACGCCTTCGGGTACGGCCCCGCCCTTGCCCGCCTTCGCCGAGGAACGTCTCCCTTGTCTTCGCCCAACCCCTCCTACGCCGCTGTCCTGCGCGCCCCGCACGCCGGCCGTACCTTCGGCGCCGCCCTGCTGGGCCGGCTCTCGTACGGGATGGTCCCGCTCGCCATGATGCTGGCCGTCCGGGACGCCACCGGCTCCTACCCGGTGGCCGGCACCGTGCTGGCCCTGTTCGGGCTGACCAGTGTCTTTCTCTCGCCGGCCCGTGCCGCCCTGGTCGACCGGTACGGCCCCCGGCGCGCGCTGCCGCCGATGGCCGCACTGTACGCCGGGCTGCTGACCCTGGTGGCCGGCGCCACGTGGCGGCCGGGCGCGCCGCCGATCCTGACGGGCGTTCTGGTGGTCGCCGCCGGTGCCTGCACCCCGCCGCTCGGGCCGGTGATGCGGACGCTCTGGCGCCGACTGCTGCCGGACCAGGAGCTGCTCCGACGGGCGTACAGCCTGGACGCCGTCGCCGAGGAACTGCTGTTCGTCAGCGGCCCGCTGCTGGTGGGGCTACTGCTCACGGTCGCCGGTCCGACCGCCGGGTTGGCCGCGGGGGCCGGGCTCGTGCTTGCGGGCACCCTGGCACTGGTCTCCTCCCCGGCCGCGCGGGAGGCGGACCGGACCGGACCGGCCGCACCCGGCGAGCGCCCGGAGGGCGGGGGAAGGCTACGCCGCGCGGTGCTCACCTCGGCCGCGACCGGGCTGGCGCTCGGGGCGCTCGACCTGATGGTGGTGGCCTTCGCCGAGGAACGCGGGCGGGCCTGGGCGGTCGGTTGGATCCTGGCGGCGCTCTCGGCCGGCAGTGCCGTCGGGGGCCTGGCCTACGGCGCCGTCGGCTGGTCCGCCCCGAACCGGGCCCGGCTGCCGCTGCTGGTCGCCGGGCTGGGCCTGGCGTTGGCGGGCGCGGGGCTGGCGCCGAACCTCCCCGTGCTGACCGCGGCCGTCGCGCTGACCGGGCTGTTCGTCTCACCCGTGATCACCACCGCCTACCTGATCGCGGACGAGACGGCCGCGCCACAGGCCCGCACCCGGGCCGGCGCCTGGGTGAACACCGCTTTCAACGCCGGCTCGGCGGGCGGCACCGCAATCGTCGGCCTGCTGGTCGGCCGGCTGCCGCTGCCGCTCTGCTTCGCCCTGGCGGCCACCCCCGCGCTCCTCTCCGCCGCGTCAGCCGCCGGCCAGCTGGGCGACTTCGGTGGCAACAGGTCGCTCCGAAAGTCGGATACCGGGTCTGACCTGCGTCTCTAGGCTCAGGGGTAGGAGGAATCTGCTCGGTTTCGTGAGCTTCGCCCGCGTCGTCGGAGGGATCAGCGGCCTGCTTTCCGGCCCCACGCTCGAAGCCCACGTCGCCACGATCGCAACGGCAGCTTAAAAGTCAAGCTCAGCCGCCGACAGCCCGTCACCCCCAGGCGTGAACCCGGGTAGACCCACCGTCAACATGGCATATGACGACACCCGGAACCGGCTTGAAGGCAGCCTCGTACGTCGGCACAGTGATGGCCAGAGAACCGGCACCATCGATACGAGGAGGATGCATGACGCAGACGCCCGTACCGTGGGGCATCGGCAGGATGAGGCCGTTCGCGGCCGGTACTGCCACGCTCCCGGCGCTCACGCCCGTGATCGACCCCGAGACGCAGATCGCGGTCGTCGTGGACGAGAACGGCCGAACGGTGGAACTGGGTTCCCACGGGACCAGTACCAGCGGGCTCACCCCGACCATCACCACCCCTGGCGACGGAGCCGGGCCGGGCGGATCGACGGACGCCGACAGCACCGAGTCCTACGACCAGGATCAGAGCGGCAGTTGACGCTTCCCCGCCGCCGGCCGGTGCTGGTGCTGACCAACCCCTACGACGTCACCGCGGACGTGGTCCTGCGCGTCCTGGCGCACCGCCGCGCCCCCGTGGTCCGTCTCGACCCCGGCACCGACCTGCACACGGGCGCCTCGCTGACCGCCTCGTTCCGTACGGGCGGCCAGCGGGGCACCCTGCGCACTCCGAGCCGCGCGCTCGACCTCACCGAGGTGGGTGCCGTGTGGGTGCGCCGGGCCTCCCCGTACGAGGGGCCGGCCGACCTCGACGGCCAGGAACGCCGCTTCGCGGCCTCGCAGTCCGTTTGGGGTGCGGGCGGCATCCTCGCTTCCCTTCCCGGGGCGCACTACGTCAACCACCCGTGGGCCAACCGCGCCGCGGAGCACAAGCCCGCGCAGCTCGCCGCCGCCCAGCGCTTCGGATTCACCGTCCCGGACACCCTGATCACGAACGACCCGCAGGAAGCAAGGGAGTTCGTGGCACTCCAGCCGACCGGGGCGGTCTACAAACCGGTGTGGAACACCCCGTACTCCGTCGACGGCGAGCCGCGGGCCGTGTGGGTGCGGGAGGTCCGGGCGCAGGAGGTCACGGACGCGGTCCGGGCCTGCCCGCACATGTTCCAGGCCCAGGTCCCCAAGGCGTTCGACGCCCGGGTGACGGCCGTCGGCGACCGGCTGTTCGGCGTGCGGATCGACAGCCCGGACCTCGACTGGCGCCACCGGCAGGACCTGATGACCTGCACGCCGATCGCCGTACCCGAGCCGGTCGCGCGGTCCGTGGCCGACTACCTCGCCCACTTCCGGCTGGTGTTCGGGGCGTTCGACTTCGCCGTGGCGAGTGACGGCAGCTGGTCGTTCCTCGAATGCAACCCCAACGGCCAGTGGGCCTGGCAGCCGCCCGGGACGACCGAGCGCATCGCCCACGCCCTGGCCGACGAGCTACTGAGAGGCCCTGACGCATGAGCACGTCCGAAGAGCTGCGCGCCGCCCTGGCGGCCGGCCTGGCCGAGAACGGCGCGCTGTCCGACCCCGCATGGATCAAGGCGGCCGAAGCGGTTCCCCGCGAGGTCTTCGCCGGGTCGTACTTCCTCCCGGTCGAGGGCAGCGGCCCGACCGGCTACCGGGCGGTGCGGCAGGGGGACCAGGGCTGGCTGGAGGGGATCTACACCGACCGGACGCTCGTCACCCAACTCGACGGTCGCACCGGAGCGGACGACGTGGGCGGGCAACCGGTGGTCGGCGCCCCGTCGTCCTCCTCCACCCTGCCCTCCCTCGTCCTCGGGATGTGGCAGCAGCTCGGAACGGACGCCGGACACCGCGTCCTGGAGGTCGGCACCGGAACCGGCTACTCGACCGCCCTCGGCGCACACCGGCTCGGGGATGCCAACCTCACCAGCATCGAGTACGACCCCCGGGTCGCCGAACGCGCCGCCGCCGCCCTGCGGACCGCCGGCTACGCGCCCCGTCTCGTCGTCGGCGACGGGCTGCGCGGCGACCCGGACGGCGGCGGCTACGACCGGCTGATCGCCACCTGCTCGGTCCGCTACCTGCCGATGCCCTGGCTGTACCAGGTGAGGCCGGGCGGACGGATCCTGGTCACCCTGTCCGGCTGGAGCTACGCCTCCGGCCTGGCCGAGCTCACCGTGACCGGCCCCGGCGAAGCCACCGGCCGTTTCCTGCCCGGCTACACCAGCTTCATGATCGCCCGCCCGCACGACCGCCCGCCCCGCTCGACCGTCGCCCTGCTGCCCGGCGACGAACGGCCGAGCCTGATCGACCCGGCCGTCCTCGACAGCTGGACGGGTAGCTGGGTCGCCCAGCTCGCCGCCCCCTCCGCCGAACGCATGGGCAACGACGGCACACAGATCCTCTCCGACGTCGCCACCGGCTCCCAGGCCCGCACCACACCCCGTCCCGACGGAGGCTGGACCGTCACCCAACGGGGCCCACTGCGGCTGTGGGACCGCGTCGAGGAGGCCGTACACCTCTGGCAGCAGGCCGGCGAACCGCACCAGCAGGGCTTCGGGATCACGGTCTCGGCGGCCCGGCAACGGGTGTGGATCGGCACGGAGGACGGCCCGGGCTGGGACCTGCCGATCTGAGCCGGCGCCGGGTCGCCACCTGGGGCCTGCTCTGCGGCCCCGGGGGCCGGTTCCCCCGCCGGGCGGCGACCCGCAGCCCCGGAAGCGGGCTACCGGTCACCTCACACGCGCAGCCCGAGCCCCACGGCGGCCAGGACGGTGTTGGCCTGGTGGGCCGCCTGGTTCGCCACCGGGATCCACCCGGGCCGGAAGCGCTGCTCGTACTCGCCCGTCCAGTCCCGCAGCAGGGCGTCGAGTCGGCCGGTGACCGGTGCGGTGCGCTCGTCGTCCGGACCGAGGACGCGGCGCAGCAGGGCGGCGGTGCGCACGGGCAGGCGGTGGGCCCACAAGAGAAGGGGGGGTACCCCGAGTTCCCCGCAGCCGGGGCCCTGTCACCAGCCGAAGATCCCCTGCCGCCTGATCACGATCCGTCGCGCCCGACAGCCCCGTCGACGCGTCTTCCCCCAGGGGCACCCGTTCGGCCGGTCGTCCGTGTCGGTCCGGTCGGCGTAATGCGATCGCCCTTACCCTTCCGTCTGCCGACGAACAGTTGTCCTGGTTTGAGACCCCCAGACGTAGGAGGCAACTTTCCATGCTTGACGAAGTCGTACGCGCGGCCGTCCACCCCGCCATCGGCGTCGCCCGGGTGGGGAACTCGCCGGAGGGCTACTACCTGGCCCCGGAGGTGCCCGACCCGGAGCCGAAGGAGCCGGGGTTCTACAAGGACGCCTCGGGGGCGATCAGGCGGGAGGCGGCACGGTTCCGGATCTACGGCTACAACGCGCGCGGCGAGGTCGTCGCCGAGCTCACCGCCGACAACGCCGACATCCGCTGGCAGGCGCACCTGGCGAACAAGAAGGCCGCCTGGTACCAGTTCCAGCTGGCCCTGGACATCCCGGACGCGGCGCTCGCCAAACCGGCCGAGCTGCGCAACAAGGACGTCACCGGGGACCGGCGCAAGGACCTGGTGATCGATCCCGGCCCGGTCGAGATCACCGGGCGCGGCGTCGAGGGTCCGGACTACCACCTCCACCAGGGCAAGTTCATGGGGAAGGAGGTCTACCTGGGGGAGCTGCGCACCGACGAGGCGGGGCGACTGCTGGTCCTCGGCGGCTTCGGGCAGTCCGCCTCGTACAACGGCGCGCCGGTTCACACCTACGCGAACAACGACGGCTGGCACGACGACATCGGCGACGGCCCGGTCACCGCGACCGTGGCGGTCGGCGGGCGCGAGCTCCCCGTGGACCCCGCGTGGGTGGTGGTCGCCCCGCCGAACTACGCACCGATGCTGAAGGGCATCCGCACCCTCTACGACCTGCTGTTCGACGTCTTCGTCAGCAACGGCACGCTCCCCTTCCCGGAGAAGGTCTCCTTCTCCCGGCACATCGCGCCGGTGCTGCAGCGCTTCCTGGACCACCAGTGGGTCAACCAGGGCTTCGCCGGGTTCTACGGGCACCAGGGCCTGGCTCCCTTCGTCAACCCGGAGGCGATGAAGCGCCTCAGCAGCACCTCGCGGGACCGCCGGGCGCTGCGCCGCCAGGTGTTCAACGCGCTGCGGGACTTCTCCCGGGACGGGATGTCGCCCGTGCCCTGGCCCTGGCTGTACGGGGACGGCATGGCCGTCCCGCCGCGCACTCCGCTGCACAACATGGCGTTCTCGCCCACCCAGTACCGGATGTTCCAGTACTGGGCCGACGGCGAGTTCGAGGACGACTGGGGCAGCGTCGAGCCCGCGCGCGACCTGGCCGCGCTGCCGTTCGCCGAGCAGCCCGCCGCCCTGGACCGCGCGGCGCTGGACTTCTGCCTGGCCGACGCCTTCCACCCCGGCTGCGAGGTCACCTGGCCGATCCGGCACCCGTCCATGTACATGGCGCCGTTCCGCATCCGCCACCGCACGTCCGACCAGCCCGAACCCTCCTACGGCACGGTGCTCACCCCGGAGACGGCGCTGTCGGTCAACGGTCCGCTGTACGCCCAGGGCCCCGGCGACCTCAGCCGCTGGATGGCGGTGCCGTGGCAGACCGACACCGCCAGCTGCCGCTCCGGCTACGAACTCGCCCTGAGCCCGCGGCACGACCCGTACCTGCCGAGCTTCTGGCCCGCCCGCGTCCCCAACCACGTGCTCACCGAGGAGGACTACCGGATCGTGGCCGACGAGAGCCGGCCGCTGGAGGAGCGGACCGAGGCCTTCGAGCGCCGGGCGGTGTGGCTGCGCGGGCTCAGGGGGCAGAACGCCGAACAGCTCAACCAGATGATCGACGACTGGTACCGGCTCGGCATCGTCGAAGTCCGGCCCGGCGCCAAGGACTTCCCGGAGCGGATCCAGGTGGAGTCCACGCCGTCCATCGACCTGACCGGTGTCTCGCACACCCAGAACCTGGTGACCCTGCACGTGCCGCAGGCCGCGGACCCGGCGGTGGCGGCACTGGCGATCAACCAGGCCATCGCGGTGAGCGGCTACACCGCTGAAGAGGTGACGGCCGGCTTCATCGACAAGGTCGCCCCGTTCCGCGACAACGCCTGATGCCCGTCGACGTGGTCGTCGCGGGCGGCGGCCCGGCCGGGTGCGCCGCCGCGCTGACCCTGGCCCGCGCCGGCCGGTCCGTCCTGCTCGCGGACGCCGGCGGCGGGCCGCCCAGGCTGGGTGAGGCGCTGCCCTCGGCGGCCCGCGTCCTGCTGCACGACCTCGGTGTGGGCGAGCGGCCGGTCGCGGCCGGTCACCTGCCCTGCTACGCCAACCTCTCCTCGTGGGGGTCGGCGGCGCTGTACGGCACCGACTTCATCCGCGATCCCAACGGGCCGGGCTGGCATCTGGACCGCGCCCGGTTCGACCACGCCCTACGCCGGGCGGCCGACGAGGCCGGTGCCGAGCTGGCCGAGCGCACCACCGTCCGCCCGCACGGCCGGCGAGCCGACGGGACCTGGACGGTGGCGCTGCGGGGAGCGGGACGGGAACCGGACCGCCCGGTGCGCTGCCGCTGGCTGGTGGACGCCAGCGGTCGGACCCGGGCCGTCGCCGCCCGCTGCGGGTCGGTACGCCGCCGGACCGACCGGCTGGTCGCCAGCTGGCTGGAGCTGCCGCCCGCCGCGTCGGCGGCCGAGACCTCCTCGCTGGTCGAATCCGCCGCCGACGGCTGGTGGTACACCGCGCTGCTGCCCACCGGGTCCCGCCTGGTGGCGTACTTCACCGACGCCGACCTCACCCCGCCCGGGCACGAAGAGTTCCGGCACCTGCTCCGGCGGACCCACCATGTCGCCCCCCGTACCGCCGCGCATCCACGGCCCCCGGTACCGGCGCCCCGGCGGGCGCCCGCCGACTCCTGCCACCTCGACGACCCGGTCGGCGACGGCTGGCTCGCCGTCGGGGACGCGGCGACCGCCTTCGACCCGATCTCCTCCCAGGGCATCCTCACCGCCCTCCACACCGGCATGACCGGGGCCCGCGCCCTCAACGCCCACCTGGACGGCGACCCCGCCGCCCTCGACACCTACCGCACCAACGTCCACGCGCTGCTCGCCGCCTACCGGCGCAACCACCACACGGTGTACGAGCAGGAGCGCCGCTGGGCCGACCGGCCGTTCTGGCGCCGCCGCCACACCACCGGTTCCCCCAGGGAGGCAGCATGACCACCCGGCACGACCACGAGCACGAGGACCCGTCCGTCCACTCCTTCACCCCGGACGACCTGGCGGGCGCCGTGGAACTGACCGTCCCGGCCGTTCCCGACGACGGGCACAACGGCCAGCCGTGGACCACCAGGCCGCTGCCCGAGCGCCGCTACGAAGCGCTGCTGCACCGTACCCCGGGCCGCCCCGTACCGATCACCCTCGACCTCGCCAGCGAACGCTGGTGGAACATCACCACCCTCAACGCCTGATCCGACCGGAGACCACCGGACCCGATGCGCGTGGGGGCGTCGTCGGATCCGACGACGCCCCCACTTGCGCAGTGACCGCCCTGCGGACGTGAGCGGAGCGGTCGACCTCGTCGGTCATCCGGCCGCATCGACGAGTGCCTGGAGCACGCGCCGCGGATCCTCCGCCAGCCGGTTGCAGACGTAGAGCCACCACTCCGTACCGAACACGACGTACTCCCGCGTCGGGTGGCCGCGTTCGGCCATGGCGGCGAGGACGTTCGGCCCGAGGCCGAGGAGCGTCTCGAACTCCCACGGGGCGTGCTCGCGGCCCGTCCCGCCGAGGTGGTGGTCGATGCGGTCGACCAGGTCCCGGTCGTGGGTGGCGAAGGAGCACGGGTGGCCCGAGTCGGCCAGTTGACGCGCGTACGCCAGGTAGGCGGTGGCGAGGGCGGGCGATTCACGGCGGTGCGCGACGCTCTCGGGTTCGAGGAAGGCGCCCTTGACCAGGCGGATGCGGCCGGGCCGGCCGAGCAGCTCCGGCAGGTCGTCGACGGTGCGGTACAGACGCGCCTGGACGGTGACGCCTACGTGGTCGAACCGCTCGCACAGCCTGCGGTGCAGCTCCAGGACGGCGTCGGTGCGGTCGGAGCCCTCGGCGGAGATCATCAGCTCCCGGCCGGTGCCGGCGCAGGCCCGGGCGATCCGGGTGGCGTTGGCCAGGGCGAGTTCCGCGTCGACGGCGAGGCCGATGTGGGACAGGTCGAGGGAGATCGAGCAGTCGGGCGGCAGCAGCCGGGCGGCGGCGAGGAACACGTCCGTCTCCTCCGAGGCGCGCCGCGCGTCGCGGCAGCTCTCGCCCATGTACTCGACGTTGACGCGGTGGCCGGCGGCCCGCACCTGCCGCACGCGGTCCAGGGCGTCGGGGAGGGTCTCGCCGGCCACGTACCGCCGGGCGACCTTGCGGGCCAGCGGGCCGAGCACCGGGTCGTCGGGGATGCGCCACTTCAGGTCCTCGTCGAGGGCGAGCGCGCGGAGGACCTGGGCGGCCTGCCCGGGAAGGGCGTCGGTGGCGAGTGCGGTGTCGCTGCAAGGGGTGTGCGTGGTCATCGGGCGCCCAGCTGTTCAGTGGCGGAAGGGGAACACCGGTGAGCCTTCCAGGACGGGAAGGCCGCGGGCAGTGGCAGAAACGACGGTTAGGCTGGAATTCCTGCCAACTCCGCGAGAGGACGACCCCCGCCGATGCTCCGCGATGTCGCCGTCCTGGCCCTCGAAGGCGCCCACGCCTTCGAACTGGGCGTGTTCTGCGAGGTCTTCGGCATCGACCGCAGCGAGGACGCACTCCCCGCCTACGACTTCGCCCTCGTCTCGGCCAGCGGCGAGAGCGTCCCGACCCGGCACGGCTTCGAGGTGCGGGCCCGGCACGGGCTGGAGCGGCTGGCCTCCGCGGACCTGATCTGCGTCCCGGCCTACGACCTCCACGTGCGGCAGCCGGACGCCCTGGCAGAGAGCCTGCGAGCCGCCGTACGGCGGGGTGCCCGCGTCCTGAGCATCTGCACCGGCGCCTTCCTCCTGGGCCAGGCCGGGCTGCTGGACGGACGGCGCTGCACGACCCACTGGCGCTACACCGGGGAACTCGCCCACCGCCACCCCCGGGCCCGGGTCGAGACGGACGTCCTGTACGTCGACGAGGACCCGGTCATCACCGGGGCTGGCACCGCCGCCGGCGTCGACACCTGCCTCCACCTCGTCCGCGGCGAACACGGCAGCGCCGTCGCCAACGCGATCGCCCGCCGCATGGTCGCGCCCCCGCACCGCGACGGCGGCCAGCGCCAGTACCGCGAACGCCCCGTCCCCCGGGACCGCACCGGCTCCCTCGCCCCCGTCCTCGCCTGGATCGAGGCCAACCTCGACCAGGACCTGACCGTCGAGTCGATGGCCCGCCACGCCAACCTCTCCCCGCGGACCTTCGCCCGACACTTCCGGCAGCAGACCGGGACCACCCCGCTGCAATGGCTCACCGGCCAGCGCGTCCTGCTCGCCCAGCACCACCTGGAGAGCACCGGCGACCCCGTGGCCGCCATCGCCCACCGCGCCGGCTTCGGCACCGTCGACAACCTCCGCCACCACTTCGCCCGCCGCCTCGGCACCACACCCCAGGCCTACCGCCGCACCTTCGGGGCCCCGCCCGCCACCGGCTGAC
The DNA here is from genome assembly GCF_040629945.1 of Kitasatospora sp. NPDC005856. Lineage (NCBI taxonomy): Bacteria > Bacillati > Actinomycetota > Actinomycetes > Kitasatosporales > Streptomycetaceae > Kitasatospora > Kitasatospora sp. NPDC005856. The sequence goes on from NZ_JBEXWT010000049.1 coordinate 14,603, forward strand.
CCGGGCTTTCTCCAGCAGACCGGCCCTACGCCCCGGCCTGCTGGTAGAGCGTCACCAGGAGGCCGTGCACCGGCTCGCCCTCCGCATCCTCCTCCGTCTCGTCGACCAGTGCGGCCGGCGCCTCGGCGAGCCGCGCCGCCTTGGCCGGGCTGAGCCGGAGGTGGCGCAGCGTCAGGGTGTGCTCGGCCGGTGAACGGTCCAGCTCCTGGACGACGGCGCCGAGCAGCGCCGCCGTTCCCCCGGCCCGCGGCTCGTCGACGAGGAGTCGCTCGGCGGTCCGCCGGTAGTACTTCTCGGTGCCACCGCGCACCCGCCGCGTTCCCGCGGCCTGGACCAGCCCCGCCCCACTCAGCACCCCGAGGTGGTGGGAGACGCTGCCCTTGTTCACCCCGAGCTGTGCGGCGAGCCGGCTGATCGTGGACGGCCGAGCGCTCAGGGCGAAGGGTAGGCGCTGGCGCAGGGGGTGGGCGAGTGCGGTGTGCTGAAGTGGCGTGCTGATCCGCTGGACGTCCTCATCCGACTGGTGCCTCGGCACCCTGGGCTACGTGGTGGAGGACGCGGCCCGCCTCGGGACGACACTCGTCGTGGAGACCGGTCGACCGGCCGTCATGGAACCGGACCCGGTGCCGGCCGAGCTCGTCCTGCCGCCCGAGATCGCCGCGGGAGTACGAGGACGAGTGTCGCCGATCGCCGGCCCAGGAGCAGGCGACGAGCCTTGCCGGGTTGGGGATCAGACCCGGGTCGGTCATCGCCGAAGAACCATGTGCGGACGGTCCGCTCGGTCCGCAGGGGGTCCCGGATGCATCCCGGCGTCCGCACTGGGGTGGTTCTACTTCACAGTCATGGGACCAGCAGCCGTTACGACGCCGGGATCCCCCGGCTCGTGCTACGCCGCGACGCCCGGGGGGCGGTGCCTCGGCGGCGCCCTGCCGAGCACCGCTGAGGACAAGGCGGCCCAGGCAGGGCAATCGGCCTCCTGGTCGGACGGCTGGGCGGGCCGGCCGCGCCGACACTCATCGTCTTCCCGGTGTTCGCATTCGTCACCCGGCTCACGACGGTCAACCACAGGAGGCATGAGCCCCCGGCCCCGGCAGCGGGGCCGCCCGCGTACCCGGGCCGGCTTCAGCGCCTGGACGCCCCGGGCGAGGTGCGGGCGGCGGTGCGGCTCGCTGGTCCCGGTTCTTCTTGGCTGTCGGTTGGCCGGCCTCACCTGCCGGTCGGCCTGTCGGGCGCCGCACACGGCGGGTCCGCCGGGAGGCGTGTGGGGAGGCCGGCCCGTTCGTCGTCGGTGAAGGTCCGGTAGCCGATGACGCGGCAGAGTTCGTTCTGCCACGCCTGCGGGTCGAGGGCCAGTGGGCCGCCGGGGCCGGAGGAGAGCCCGTAGATGATGGTCCGGCCGTCCCCGGAGGCGTCCATGAAGCGGTACGAACTGTTGTTCCTGCCCGGCGGTGCGCCGAACTCGTACGAGTCCTGCGGGGCGCGCTCACCGACCCGGTAGGTCCGGACGGCGTTGTTGGCGGCGAGCAGGAAGCGCCCGTCGTCGAGGAAGGAGGCGACGAACGGGGTCACCAGGTCCTCGGCGACGCTCTGCAGCGGGCCGAGTTCGCGGCGCAGCGGGTCGCGCCGCCAGAGTTCGACGATCGATCCGCGGCGCAGCAGTGCGAAGTAGCGGCCGCTGCGGTCGAACTGGATCGAGAGGACGTCCTCGGTGGTCCGGATGGTCTGCGTGGCCTTGCCGGTGGTGATGTCGACGATGCGGACTTCGGGGTCGCCCAGGACGATGACGGCCACCTCGTTGGGCGTCGGGCTGGGGGCGATCACGACGTCCGGTGTGCCGGCGGGCAGCAGGGGGGTCACGTCGAACTTCGCGAGTTCCCGGCCGGTGCCCGGTTCCCAGCGCTGCACCACGCTCCCCGAGATGGTGAGGATCTTTCCCTCGGTGTCGAAGAAGTGGGCGAAGTTCCACTTCCAGGCCTCCCCCGCGGGCAGGTCCGGCCCCAGGACGGACGGCTCGGGGACGGGCAGGGGCGGGGGTTCGGCGGCCGTGATCGCGGCGACCTCCCGCAGGGTGGCGACGTCGCGGACGGAGACCACGTTCGTCGCCTCCTGGTCGGCGAGCAGGGTTCCGTCCCGGTTGAACTTGACCGGGTCGGCGTCCCCCGGCTTCCAGTACGGCTGGCGGCGGGCGGTCTCGGCGAGCAGCCGGTCGCTGTCCGCGTCGGCCGCGGGCCGCAGCTGCATGCCGGACCCGTCGGCGAGGATGCTGAGCGTCCGGGTGCCGTCGGGGGTGAGCCGCTGCTGGCCGACCGGCAGGACGGCGGCGCCGGGTGGGAGTTCGGTGTAGGTGACCGCCGCGTCGTCCCAGCTGACCTGGTAGAGGCGGCCGGCGGCCTCGACCAGTGCGTGGGTCACGTAGGTGTGGACGTTCGTGGGGACGGTGGCGATCACCTTCCCCTGGTTCAGGTCCACTACCCGGATGGTGTCCGCGTACCCCAGGGCCACGCGGCTCCCGGTCGTGTCGGCCGCCTGGGTGTAGCAGTTGTCCGTCTTGTACTTCTCGTCCTGGTCGGTGAACGGCCGGCCCTGCGGGGCGCCGTCGGAGGTCCGGACCAGACTCACCGTGGAGGTGCCGTCCCCGCGGCGGCACACGACGGCCGCGCTGCGGTCCGTGGAGAGTTCGACGTCGTCCACGTCCGCGGCGACGGCCCGGGTGGCCCCGGTGTCCGGATCGTAGGCGAGCAGGGCGCTGTTGTTCTTCCCCAGGCCGGTACGTCGCAGCAGCAGGGTTCGGTCGTCCGCGCCGATCCACAGCGGCCCGTTGTCGCCGCCGTCGTCCTTGGGCGCGGGTGTGGTGCGGAGCAGGGTGTCGTGGTCCAGGTCCCACCAGACCAGGTGGTCGAGCACCCGGGCCACGATCCGGGTGCCGTCCACCGACATCGACGGGCGCAGGCCCTTGTCGGCCCGGCTGGACGAACCCGGTGCCACGGGCAGGCGGTGGATCTGCCCGACGGGCTGGTCGGCGTCGGCGTCGACGGGGAACCAGACCGCTTTGCCGTCCTCCTGGAGGTAGGCGGCCCGCCGCCCGTCCGCGGAGACCAGCGGGTACCGCACCTGGCCGACCGAGGGCACCTGGACGCCGCGGACGGTTCCGGTGGCGGCGTGCACGAAGAGCGTCGCCCGGCCGTCCTGGGAGGTGGCCAGCACCACGTTGCCGTCACGGCTCGTCACCACGTGGCTGACCGTGCCCAGCAGGCCGGAGACCAACCGTCCCTCGCCGGCGTGCGCGAGGTACACGCGCAGCAGTTGGTTGCGGGCCTCCTGGGTCGGCGAGGTCCGGTAGGCCGCGAGCGCCAGCATCACCGAGCGGGCGGGGTCGCTGGAGGCCGCGTCCACCGAGGCCTGTGCCAGGGCTCGCGAGGTGGCCGTGGCCTCCCGTGCCCGGTTCTCCTGGCGGGATGCCACCAGGAGCGTGCTGGTGACCAGGGCGAGTGCGGTGAGGACCGCGACGCCGGACACGACGGCCCGCCGCCGGCGGGTCCGGGAACGGCCGTGGGCCCGTACGGCCTCCAGGTAGGCGTGCTCGGCCGCGCTCAGGTCGGCGCCGCGCTCGGTCTCCCACCGCGGGGAGCGGTCCGGCAGGGTGGTGCGCGGCGGTCCCGTGCGCCCTGACTCCTCCCAGGCGTCCATGTCGCGGCGCACGGACTCCAGCCAGACCAGGAAGGCGCGGTCCTCCGCCGCCCAGCGGGCCAGCCGCTCCCAGCCGCTGATCAGCGCCTCGTGTGCGAGTTCCACCGTCTCGTCGCCCTCGGCGTTCCGCCCGGTGACCAGCAGGCGGGTGGTGGCGAGCTGTTGGGCGATCCGCCATTCCTCCTCGCCCAGTTCGCCGCGCAGGGCGGTTCGGCGGGTCGCGGCCGGGGAACCCGTCGGGACGCGGATCAGCCGGGTGAACAGCCGGCGGGCCGCCGCTTCGTCCGCGGTCCGGAGCTGTTCGTCCCACACCTGGTCGGCATGGGCGCTCAACGCGCCGGTGACGCCGCCCAGTTCGCGGTACGCCTGGTAGGTCAGCAGGCCGCCACGCTGGCCCTGCCACAGCAGGTCGAGGGTGAAGCCGAGCAGCGGCAGGGCGCCCGGCTCGGTGCCGGTGTCCTCCAGGATGCGGTCCACCAGGGCGGGTTCGTAGCGTACGCCGGGGATCGCGTCGATGGGGGCGGTCACCACCTCGCGCAGGCGCTCCGGGCTCAGCGGGCCGAGCGCGTGGATCCGCCGGCTGAGGCGCGGCCCGAGCCGGGGGTGGGCCAGCACGAGTTCCAGGAAGTCGGCCCGCAGCGTGGTCAGGACGCGGACGGTGCTCGGCAGCGCGTCGTCGAACAGCACGTCGGCCAGCGCGTCGACGGCGGCCGGGGCGAGGGCCAGCAGTTCCTCGAACTGGTCGACCACGACCAGCAGCCGGTGGCAGCCGCGCCGTTCCAGCACCCGGGCCACCACATCGGCCAGCCCACCGCCGGCCAGCCGCTCCGCCAACTCGGCGACCCAGGCCAGCCGACGGGTCTCCGGGACCTGCGGCAGTCCGGGCTCCAGCAGCGGCAGCAGCCCGGCGGCGAGTGCGGTCAGCGGGCTGCTGCCCGAGGCCGGCCGGACGACCACCGCCTCGGCACCCGCCGCCCGCATCAGCGGGACGACCCCGGCCAGGGCCACCGACGACTTCCCGGAGCCGGAGGCGCCGACGATGCTCACCCACTGCTCGGCGAGCAACGCCGACGCGAGTTCCGCGCTCTCCACCCGCCGGCCGTGGAACAGCGCGGCGTCGGCTTCCCGGTACGCCGCCAGGCCGCGGAACGGGGAGGGTGGCAGGGCCAGCTCCCGCAACGGCGGCCAGGCCCGGAGCAGCCCGGCCGTCGGGATCAGGTAGCTGACCGGCGGCTGGCCCGACTCGGCGACCGCCATCATGCCGACCACGCCGACGAGGTGTTCGTCCCAGGCCGGGCCGCCGCTGAAGCCCCGGGTGACCGGGTAGCCCTGCCCCGCGAGGTCGGCCTGCACCCACCCGTGGGCCTGCTCCGCCCGCAGGACGCCCGAGTGCCAAACCCCGCCGGGGCGGCCGGCCGGGAAGCCGAAGGCCCGGACCGGGTGCTCCCACACCTCGTCCGTCTCGATCAGGCGGACCGGCCTGCCGCCGGGCAGCGGGGCGTCCAGCCGCAGAACGGCCACGTCCCCGCCGCCGGACTCCAGGGGCGGCATCCAGTGCTCGACGCTCGCGGTCACGCCCGCGCCGCCGGTGGAGGAGGTGGGCTGCAGCGGCAGGTCGACGTCGAGCCGGGCGGCGGCCTCGGGCCGCTCGTCCGGCCGCAGGCCGAGGGCCGCGGACACCACGTGCGCACAGGTCAGCGCCAGCTCCGCGGAGACGAGGAACCCCAGCCCCACGGGATCGCCGCGGGTGTCGCGCACCCGCAGCACGGCCGAGTTGAGGGCCTTCGGGCCGATGCCCTCGGCCGGGGTCACTCCGTCGGCTCCGCCTGCTCGGTTTGCTCCGTTTGCTCGGACGGCTCGGACGGCTCCGTCGGCTCGGACGGCTCGGACGGCGCGCGGTGCCAGGTGAGCGAGACCTTGAAGTTGGCCTGGGCCGCCGTGCTGGAGATGATCACATCGGCTTCGGCTGACAGCGACAGTCCGAACTCCAGGCTGAGTTCGTCAGGCGCGTGGGCCATGCCGCGGAAGCCGTCGACGAAACCCTGCGCGACCGGCCGGATCCCGGTCACCATCTCCCCGAGCGAGCGCGTGGCCCGGGCCACCACCTGGCCCGGTCGCGCCACCCGAACCAGGCCCTCCTCGCCGGCCGGCGAGATCTCGACCCGCACGACGTCCTGCGCCCCGCCGTCGACATCGACGGGCAACTCCACGTGGTACACGACGCATCCCCCTCAGGACTTCCCTGCCGTTCCTCGCGGCGGCGCCGCGCCACGGATTCCCCTGAAGCCCCCTCCGAAGAGCCCCCGCGACGCCGCACCGGCCACCAGCCGCGCCGAACGTACAACAGCGAGCAGACCGCCGTGTACAGAACACGGAAACGCGGCCGGCGAGGGCCTCAGGCTCAGCGCCGACCCAGGAACCATCCCCGCGCGTGCGGGGCCGACCACGGGCCGGTGGGCGGCTCCTCTTCCCACTCGGACATCCCCGCGTGTGCGCGGCCGACTTGAGCGCATCGCTCACCGCGCGCTCGCTCGCGGAGCCAACCCCGCGTGTGCGGGGCCGACGGCTTCCTGGTCGTCCCGCGCGTGTTCAAGCGGGAGCCATCCCCGCGTGCGCGGGGCCGACACCGCGAGGGTGTCCTGGACGAACATGGCCTCGGATCCATCCCCGCGTGTGCGGGGCCGACTCGCCGTCCACGTCGACGGAGATGGTGACGACGGAGCCATCCCCGCGTGTGCGGGGCCGACCCGGCGGCGAATGGCGAAAGGCCAACGGCGGCGGAGCCATCCCCGCGTGAGCGGGGCCGACGTCACCGGGCGGCGCAGGTTGCGCTCGTCTCCGGAGCCATCCCCGCGTGTGCGGGGCCGACGCCACAATGTCGGCGGTGGTGTACCGCGCGGTGGAGCCATCCCCGCGTGTGCGGGGCCGACACTTCCTGACCTGCTGTGATTCGCCCCAGGATACGCGAAACGATTCAGTTCGAATCCGCAGCCCAGCCTGCCAGGGCCGAAGCTCAAGGCCGACCCGAAACTCCGCTCCTTCAGTCTGACACCGAGGAAACCACGCTCGCGAGCACAAGTCCGAACTCCTCGCAACGGAGCTGTCCTTACCCTGAGGAGGAGCAGCGAACGACGTCCGGAACGGCCCGAGGCGGTCCGCCAGGACGACCAGTCCGGCCTCCACGCCCTCGCCGCCGTCATCGTCGCACGACGCACCCCGTCCTCGAACTCCGGCGTTGTCAAAGGAACAGGTCATCCGGATCGTTCTGTGGAGTCAAGGCTGTCCGGTGCTGCCAAGGATCCTGCCACTTCGAATACGTGCTGGCGGATCGGGTCGCGGGCCGGAAGACTCTGCTGCTGTGGACATGGGGATCTCTGGTTTCAGACCGTCTTTCCTGATAGGGGTCGAGGCGGTTCGGCAGGCTCACGAGGCACGTCTGGCAGCGCTCGTTGGCAGGCGGCTGACGGGGTTCGCCCTGGTGCGCTTCGCCGAGGACGACGACTGGTTCGCCGACTGCCCGGTGGTGGTGGACTTCGACGGTCTCCGGGTGGAGGTCTGCCACGCGAAGCTCGACGAACTCTCGATCGGCTGGAACACCATCGACACCGCCGCGGCCATCACCGGGTGGGAGCGGTCCGAGCTCACGCCCCGGTGGTCCCACAGCGACGAACGGCTGGAGCTGTTCATCGGCCAGGAACTACGCGAGGTCGCACTGCTTGAGTGGCGGCCGACAGACCGTGACCTGGCCGCCGCAACGGTGGCGGTGGAGTTCGCCTTCGCCGAGGACCGTCTACGGATCGTCAACGGCCTCGACGAGAACCGCATCGAGATCGGCGCGACCCCGCCGGACTACATCCGGCACCGGATGCGCCGCTGATCGCTACCACCCGGCCGGCCTCTGGACGATCCCAACGACAAGGCAGGGCGGCCTGCGCAGGGATGCCGATCTGCCGAGGCGTCGGCCCGACCGACGCGGAGGCGTCGGGGACCCGCTTCAGTAGCCGGTCGAGGGCGGCTTGCCCGTCGCCGGCCGTCAGCGCGTTGGTCGTCCGTCGGCGGGATGGCCGCGAGCACCGCCGGGGGCCGGCTGGCGGCACCCTACCCGGGCCAGCCGTTGCAGTTCTCGAAGCCGTCTTCCACGCTGCCGGTGAACGCCAACGCTTCGCGACCGATCCCGAGGGCACCGAGCAGGGTGTCGAGCGCCGCGCCCGCGTCCTCCACCAAGCGGCTCACCCACACGGACGTGTAAGGGGAAGCCGCGCCTTCGAACGCGCTCAGTGCGAAATCGGTCCCTTCGATGCGGAACATGGCGACGTTCACGTAGCCGATGTCCTCCCAGCTCCGTTCGACGGTCAGCCGCAGCCGCAGCCGGTCCGCGAGCGCGTCCAATGGCGGCTGAAGCCCCGCCACCATGCGGAAGGGGCTCACGGCGTACTCCCCGTGCTCTGCTGGAACGCCGGGCTGCGCTTGCCGACTTGGTACGCCGGGGCCTCCTCCCTGTCCGGTTCGGGCCGCGGCACCTCGACCTCGGCCATATCGACCCCCTCCGGCCTTTCCGGCCTCGTCGCTGCCACCGACGCCCACCCTGGCCCTGGCCCCGGACTCGGCGGTACCCCGGCGGGCGCCGCCGCGAAGGACCCACCCGCCACGACAGCCGTCCTGCTTCGCGAAAGCTCAGTGCACGTACCACATGCCCGATCCGAATGACCCGCGTGCATGAACTCCCCCCTCCGTCGACCGGCCATCACCGCAGGTGGAAATCCTGGAGTTTGGAAGGAACGCTCCGGAGAGCAGGGCGGATTTCCGGAAATCCAGCCGCGGCGATCGCACCTTTGTGCTCCATGACACGCGGGTCGTGTCAGGCTCCGGGCTGATCATCTGGAATGCTGTTCCCAGTCCGCCGACCACGGCTTTGAGCGGCGGGCATCCGCAGTACCGGGCACTCGGCCCGGGAAGCCCACGGAGAGAACGGAACATCATGAAGCCATCCGTGCTTGTCGTGTCCACCGACCCCCAGGGGTCCGCCGTCGTCTGGGCCGAGCGGGTGGGAGACAACCTGCCCTTCGACTTCATGGCGGCGCACGACCAGGCCGATCAGCTGATCCACCTGAAGAAGACCGGCGCGAAGATCCACGTCATCGCCAACCAGAAGGGTGGCGTGGGCAAGACCACCACCACGGTCAACCTCGCGGCGTGCACCTTCGACGTCCTCGGTGCGAAGGACGAGTACCAGCACATCTTCATCGACACGCCGGGCACCCTGGCGGACGAGGAGATCCTGCGCAGGGCCCTGGAGATCGCGGACGACGTCCTGGTCCCGATGATCACCGAACCGCTGTGCTTCGACCCGACGGCCCGGACCATCCAGAAGGTCATCGAGCCGATGGACATCCCCTTCCGGATCGTCGTCAACAACTGGGACCCCCGGGACGGCCGCGCCGACCTCGAGGACACCGAGGCGTACATCACGGCGAAGGGGTGGCCCCGCGCCAAGACCGTCCTGCGCCGGTACAAGATCCACTCGCGGGCGGTGGCCGAGGGAACGGTCGTCACCCAGTACAAGGAGAGCGGTACCGCCTACCGGGCCCGCGAGGACTTCTTCCGCCTGTCCCTCGAGCTCGGATACGGGGGCCGCTGATGGCAGGCCGTCGCGTCTCCTTCGCCTCGATGGCCGCCGACCCGGTCGTCGACGCCCCGGGTGTGGACAGCGCCAACGACACCCCGGTGGCCAAGTGGATCCCCACCGCCAGCTGCCTGCCCAACCCGCGCAACCCCCGTGACGAGCTGGGCGACCTCTCCGACCTGGCGAGCATCAAGGACCGCCAGCTGCAGAGCTGCCTCGCCGTCACCCCGGCCGCCTACCTGCGGCTGTGGCCGGAGGACCGGCAGACGCTGGGCGCGGGCGCGCAGGACGTCGTCATCGTCAACGGCAACCGCCGGCGGGCCGCCGCGCAGCTGTACGGGCGCGAGCAGCTGCTCGTCGTCGTGGACGACTCGGTGGCGGAGTCCAAGGCGACCCTGCTGCGGGCCGCGCTCGACGAGAACATGGCGCGCAAGGACTTCGACCCGATCGAGGAGGCCAACGCGGTCCTGCTCATCGTGGCGCAGTACCCGACCGCCAAGGAGGCGGCCGAGGCGGAGGGCTGGTCCCAGAGCTGGATCTCGCACCGCAAGAACCTGCTGAAGCTCCACCCGGAGCTGCAGCGCCAGGTGCGGGCCAAGGCGCGCGGCGAGGAGGGCATCTCCATCAACGTCGCCCGCCGGCTCGGATCGGTGAAGGGCATCGAGGGGATGTCCCTGGCCGGGCAGACAGCGGAACTGGAGCAGCTGCTCCAGGCCGACGCCGACGCGGTGGCCGCCAGGCGCGCCGCGAAGCTGGAGGCCAAGGCCGCCGCCAAGGCGCCGGCCGAGACTCCCGCACCGCAACCCGCCGCGGCTCCCTCTGCCGCAGCCGTGGCCCAGCCGGCCACGGCTGCAGAGGCGGCACCAGCCGCCGTGCAGGCACCGGCCCCCGTGCAGGCACCGGCCCCCGTGCAGGCACCGGCCCCCGTGCAGGCACCGGCCCCCATCGCCACCCGGCCGGAGCTCGCGCCCCGCACCCCGGTCGCGAGCGCCGAGCCCGTCCAGGAAACCGGGCGATTTTCCGCGGAAAACTCCGAGCCGCTCCCGATGCCGGAGCAGCGGGCCGTCGCCCCGGCGGACGAGCAGCCGTCGGCCGCCCCGCAGACGGAACTCGGCGACGTCGACTGGCACAACGTGGAGGAGCTGGCGGACGCCATCTGCCGCACCCTCTCGGCCGACGAGGCCTACCGCCTCGCCGACGCCCTGGCCAACCGGCTGCTGACGACCAGCAGCTGACACACCCCTGGTGCCCCGGCCCCGCCGTCATGGCGCGGCCGGGGCACCACGGCGTTCGGTCAGCGGTGCGGTACCCAACAGCGGCCGGCTGACGGTTGCTCGGCGGACGAGGCGCTCGGAACCCGGTGCAGCGGTGCAGCGGTGCAGCAGGAGTCGACGGGCGCGGGCGGCGCGGGCCGGCCACGGCCGGGGCGAGCCTCCCGCACGGGGCCCGGCTACCGCCCGTTCGCGGCCACCGCCCGCCCGCGCAAGGACACCCCGAAGCGCGTACGAAGCCGGTGCACCTCCCACCAGGCCACCGCCGTCACCGTCGCGGGACCGCCGACCACGGCGCACAGCTGGACGGGCGGCGGGCCAGGCGGCAGGCCGCCGAACAGCAGCCCGATCCCGGCGAGTTCCCAGACCACGATGCCGGTGAGGACGGGCGGGAACGTCGCGTGCACCTGGTCCATGGTGAACGCCGTACGGGCCACCGTCGGCGAGGCGAAGGCCACGAACATCAGCACCCAGATCGGCACCGCCAGAACCAGCAGGTCAAACAGCGGCCCGAGGAACAGCCCCTGGACCGACCCCCGCGCCTGCGAGGCCAGCCACAGCAACGCCGGAACCGCCGTGCACGCGCCCACGTACTTCAGGGCCATCAGCACCGCAGGCCGCACCCGCGCCCGCATGGCCGGTCGGGCGGCCGGCCCGGCGAGCCGGAACAGTACCCCGACCACCACCGGTGTGGTCACCAGCACCAGCACCGGCGTGACCGCCAGCCGGATCTCGAACTGCTCGTCGAGCCGGCCCCAGTCGTCTGCCGACCCGTACACCACCAGTACCCAGAACGCCGCCGCGAGCGCCAGCCACCCCCGGATCCGCTGCACCCGCAGTACCGGCTCGTCGGTGATCCCCGGCGGCCCCGGCACGGCGAACACCTGCCGCGCCAGCCGCCGCGCCGTCCTGGCCATCGGGTACAGCCCCAGGAGCACCAGTACCGGCCACAGGCAGAACAGCATCGGCACCAGGACCCAGCCCCCGACCCTCCGCCCCACGGGCGCCAGCACCTCCCGCAGGGTCGGCCACTCCTCGCCCCGGAACCGCTGCCACAGTGGGGCACCACCCGGCTGCCGCGGCTGGTGGTGCTCCTCCCGGTAGGGAGCCCGCCGCAGGGACTCCTGATCTCCGTACCTCACGCCGAGTTCCTCACGCGCGCTGTGCCCGTCTCACCGACACATGATCAATCCGTCAGCGCCGCACCCTACTGGTGCCCGCCGGGATCCCACCCACCCGAACCCGGCGCCCACCCGACCCCGGCCGCCCGGCCTACGCCCGGCGCCGGGCCCCGACATCACCTCGGTGCGGAGTCCCTCGGGTGTGCCCCGCCGATCGGAGGAGCGGCGCTCACCCGATCAGTCACCATCCGTGCGTCCCGCCGTCCCGGCTCCTCGTACCGCCCTTGGACGGCGGAGATGCTGGCCACCCCCGGGAGCAACCGTTCCTCAGGGCGAACAATCATCGGAGGCGACCATGCCGCAACTGACCCTTGTCGATCACAAGGTCAAGCACAAATCAACCGTCCCGGCGAACTTCGGCGACGAGATCGAGCTCTTCGTACGGGAATACAAGAAGGCTTCCGGACCAGCCGGCACCCCCAAGCCGGTCCTCATGCTCCACGGCAGGAGCGTTCCGGCCCTCCCCGGCTTCGACCTCGTGCTCCCTCCCAAGGGCGGCTCCCCGAACCCGGACACCAGCTACAGCTGGGCGCAAGACCTGGCGGGCAAGGGCTACGACGTGTACGTCATGGACCTCCAGGGCTCCGGGCTCTCCCCCCGCCCGAAGATGGACGACCCGTGCAACGCCAACCCGGCCCAGCGGGGCCTGCTGGAGACCAATCCCGGCACGGGGACCTGCTCCCCGACAGCGCCCTACCCACACCAACTGGGCAACTCCCAGAGCGAATGGGACGAGCTGGCCACCGTCGTCAAGTTCATCAGGACCCGAAGCAGCAACGAGAAGGTCTCCTTCATCGGCTGGTCCGCGGCCGCGTTCGTCATGGGCCCGTACGCGCTGCAGAATCCCGGGGACGTGGCGAGAATGTTCCTTCTCGCGCCCATCTTTCCCCCGAACGGCCGATGGTCGACGCACACCGACGCACCCTTCGCCCCGCCTCCCGGAACGGGTCTGCCGACGCAGCCCGAGTCCAAGCCGCCCGCGGTCTTCGGCTTCCCGATGAACCTCACCAGCAAGGCGGGCCTGCAAGCCACCATCAGCGACAAGGACCTGGCCGGCCACGTCTGGCAGGCCATCATGGATTGCGACAGCGTCGGCCAGAAGTGGGGCGGCCCCACCGCGGGGGCGCCCGAAGGCATCATGAGGTGGCGCAACTCCTACTGGTGGGGCTGGAACAAGAGCACCGTGCCGTACGGCTCCACGCTCGGCACCGCTGTGCCGGTGTGCATCGTCTACGGAGATCAGGACACGACGGCCAACACTTCGGAGGTGCTGGGGCCGGTGCTGTACTTCTCCGTTCCGGAGCTCTACAAGGCGATTCCGGGCGCTGACAAGCTGATGATCCGTGTCGAGGGCTGGGACCACAATCCGGTCTGGGAACGTCGGGCCAACCAGACCCTGCAGCAGATGTCCTGGAAGTGGCTCGAAGACAAGAAGGTGTACGGCGTCGAGAGCGGAAGCTGGGCCATGGACATGGACGGCGTGGTGGCGGAGGTGGAGTGAGGCCCCCGACCGCGGATGACACGGGGCGAGCCGGGGCCAGCCGAACACCGGGCCCCGGCGCGAGCACGGCCGTCTCCGCGTAGCGCCTCGTGTCCGACCCCTGCTCCCCGCTCCGCCTCGACCGACGGGACGACGGCTACTCCCTCATCCCCGACGCCCGCGCCCAGGCCGCCCCCGGTGAGCGGGCGGCCTCCCAGCTTCTTCATCTGCGCGAGGCGACCGTGCCGGTGCAGGTCCTCGCCGCGGCCGCCGAACTGATCGCCTCGCAGCTCAAGAGCGAGGATCCGGCCGCCCGCGACGCTGCCGGCGACATCCCCGCCCGCCTGGTCGCCGCCATCGAGGGTGCCGTTCCCGGCCGGTAGCCTGTCCTCCGACGGGAGACCTTGACCGTTTGCCACCGCAGTTTGACCGGCCCCATGGCCTTCGACGGCGACTCGGCCCGCAGGCGGCCCTGAGCCGTCAATCCTTCTGGTCAACGGTGAAGGCGGCGTGGCCTGGATCGAGAGCGGCCTCAAGCCGCTGCCGGAGCTCCGGCGGACAGGCGGGGTTGGCGGCCACCTTGCGGCGGACCCCGCGCGACGGGTCCTCAGCGAGCGCCGTGAGCACATCGAGCGGGAGGTTCGGGTTGCCGGCCAGCCAGCTCCGGTTCTCCGTGGAGGCGGACGTCGCCGCGGCCCGCATCAGCTTCCGATTGGTCGTCCGGTACAGGGCCCACCAGCGGACGTGGTCCTGCCTACTGAGCGCCGCGGCATTGACCAGCTTGGGCGGCACTGCCGGATTGAGGATGACGAAGACCCGCACCTGCTCGTCCCGGTCGCGTGCGAGCTCCTCCAGAAGGTCGGCGGGGGTATTGGGGTTCGAAGCCACGGCGACGCGGATGTACCACTCGTCCCGCGCCGCCGACCGCAGGGCCGCTGTGTCGCTGGTCCGGCCGACGGCGCTGCGCCGCACGTCCACGACCGGGTCGTCGAGCATCCGGTCCACCAGATCGGAGGGGGCGCCGGGATGGGCGAGCACCGCGACGCGGACGTCGGAGGCCGGGCTGGCCACCAGGGTGCGCAGAAGGCGTTCCGGCAGGTCCTCCCGGAGGCGGGGCCCGGTTCGCCGGCCGCAGTCAACGATCCACTCGTCCGCGTGATACCACGTGGGGGCCTGGAGCATCCGTTCGCAGCCTGGCGTGAAGACGGTGTTGCAGGGCCGCTGTTCTTCCATGGCGTCCTCCTGGCGGTGGCGGACCTACTGCTTAATGTCAGTTAGACGATAACAGATTCTCGTCAAATAGACGATAAGGGCTGCTTGGCACTCTCGCGGCCGCGCGGACGGTCGTCGCGGTCGTCGCGGTCGTCGCCGACGCGGCGGCGGCCGGCGGTCAGGTCAGTACGGCCGCGAGAACCGCGATGGCGGTGAACACGCAGTCGGCGGTGAACGCCACTGCGCGAGGGGACTGAACACCCGGTTCGAAGAGGGGCCACATGCCGGCTCCAACGAGCGCGCCGATCCTGGTGTGGAATGCGAGGCGCTGGAGGCCGGCGTCGCCCAGATCCAGGAGCACGCCCACTACGGTGACGTGTTCGCCGGTCTCGCGGCATCGACCGCTCCTCGACCACGCAGCCTCGCACGTACCGTGACGTTCCAACGGGCACAGGTCAGGCTGCTGTCCGTCTCTGCGCCCCGAGTGCCGCCAGGCGGGCCCTGGCCCGTTCGGGGCAGGCAAGAGCATGGTGCGATCACAATCTTCTTGTGATGCTGCACAGTTCATTCATGCGGCGAACGACACCGTGGTGGCGGCATGCTCTCGACAGGACACGGGAGCTTCGTGCTGTGACCATGGCCCAGGCCATCGAGCTCAACGGGCGGTTGAAGCTGAAGGAGGAGGAGACGGGCGCCCCGTTCCAGCTGTTGGAGACAGCCAGGGAACAGCTGAACATGTGCATGGACGCTCTTCGTGACGTCGGCAGTTTCGGAGGTTCGCGGACGGCCGTTGCCCAGATCCACTTCGACGCGGCGTTCATCCTCTATCTGCGCGCGGCGAACGTGGAGGAGACCGCTCCCATGATTCCCGCCATCCTGGGGGCCGTGCAAGAGAACCTCCCGCCGGATGATCTCCGCAGAAAGGCGGTGGAGGAGATTGCCGAGGCGGGGGTGGGGTCCCCGCTCAGCGGATCCGAGCGGGAGACGGTGCTGGACGCGCTGAACGCGGCGCATCAAGCCGCCATCAACAAGTCCCTACGGATTCGCAGTTTCGTTCGCATCGTCTCCACAGTCGGCTTTCTCCTCGCACTTGCCGCCATGTCCGTTGCAACCCTGACCCTGTTCAGACCACATGCCGTTCCCCTCTGCTTCGTGCCGCCGGCCTCGGGTACCCAGTTCCTCACCGTCTGCCCTTTGGGGGCAGTCCTCGGCGGGACGCCCTCAAGCCCCGACCTGGCAGCGACCGACCCCGCCGACTACCTCGTTGTCGAGATCATCGGGTTGGTGTCCGCAGGGCTCGCCGCGGCTTCGTCCCTCCGGCAGATGAGAGGGACGACGACGCCGTACAACGTCTCACTGGCCCTGGCGTGGCTGAAGCTGCCGACCGGCGCGCTCACCGCCCCGCTGGGCCTGCTGTTCATGCGTGGAGGCTTCGTACCGGGCCTGTCGGCCCTGGACTCGTCGGCTCAGATCATCGCCTGGGCCATTGTTTTCGGCTACTCCCAGCAACTCCTCACACGCCTGGTCGACAACCAGGCGAAATCCATTCTTCAGGATCCTCAGACTTCCCAGAAGCCTGAGATCGCGAGTGGGCCGTGATCGGATCCGGGGCAACGGGGAGTCAGCCCTCCGGCGAGGACGAGTCCGAGGGGGCCGACGCCCCGTCCATGAACCTCGGACAGGCCGAGGCCCCCACCTATGCCCCGGATCTCAACCCGCAGGAAGGTGTGTGGTCGCTGGTCAAGCGGGATATCGGCAACCTCGCCGCGGCCGACCTGGGCCAGATCACGCGCGCCGTGAAGCGCAAGCTCAAGATGTTGCAGTACCGCCCCGAGGTGATCGACGGGTGCCTCGCGGGCACCGGGTTGGCCTTCGAAGCTGCCGGACCGCAGGCCCCGTTCGAAAGCCGATGAGGCAGGATGCAAGGCCAGACCAGCACAGGGAGAGCGAGGCCGGCGGTGACCGATTCAGGCGCGATGGACCTGATCCACCTGGAGGACCCCGATGGCGACCACTGCATCGTGCGCGTCACGGGCCGACAGCCAGGCCTGCCGGCTGGCAACGACGTTCTACGAGCCGAGGTTCTGGCGCATGCCAGCTTCGTGGATGCCCGGCTGGAGCTCTACCTCTTCCAGCACGACCTCGATGCTTGGAAGGACGAGCTGAGCGGCCTCGTCCCTGGGACAGGCGCGCTGATCGGCGGAGACCGCGGGCTGAGCCTGGTCCTCCACATGCAGGAGGACCGTTCCCTGGTCGTGGCGATCAACGATCCCGACCGGCTCAGCGTGATGCTGTGGATCCGACCGCCGGAGAACTGGATCGCCGAGCACCACGACCGACTGGAACAGGTTCGTCAGACCTGGCCCAGCGAGGCCCTGTAGACGGCCGACATCACGAGTTCAACTTCAGTAGCTGCTGGCTGAGGATTGCAGCGGGGGCTTCCTCGGCTGCGGCCGACAGGCGCCGAGGAAGCCCCCGTCACAGATTCGGTTCGCCCGGATAGGACGACTGACCGAACACGCGGGCCACCCAGCCGTCGAGCTGGACGCCGAACTCCCGAGCTGAAGCGATACCCGAGGCCGGAAGGGCGCCAGCGTCGTCCATGCCGTCGAAGTAGTCGACGTCGGCCCAGCCGCCACGGAACAGCACCACCGACAGCTCAGCCCCCGCCGGGTCCGAGATGAGCACACCAACGGAGTCGGGATCGTTCACAACCGACCTGTCCGTCTCAAGTCGCTGAGGCCAGGGAGCGGCTTCATCGCGCCAGGTCACCCGGCCCACTGTCAGGCCACCAGCCCGCCACCCCGGCGCTCGATCAGCTACTTCTGCAGCCGCCTCATCAAGATCAATAATTCGTTCCATGGGCAGATCATGGTCCATGGCCGGCGCGCTGCGACACAACCCAAGCGCTGCCACTTCTCGGCAACATTTACCGTCGAACAGATCCACAACCGCTGTCGGAACTCGCCGACAAGTGCTGTCAGGTCTCACCTACGCAGCCAACCTGTCCAACGACGCGAACAGGTTCACCGCCTCGGTCGTGGTCGGCTACCACGAAACGGCACCGGACACCGTGGACCTGACCGTCCTCGCTCCCTGTGTCGAACGCGACGGCAGCCCCGGCGCCTCCGCCCCACGGCTGACCGCGCGCCTGCCCGGCACGGTGGAGACCGTCCGGGCGCACGGCAAGATCAACCGTCCGCTGGCGGTGGAGCCCGGCTTCCACCGCCAGCGCCTCACCCCGGTGCGGTGGGTGACGGCCAACCAGTTGATCATCAGGCGGTAGGGCCCGTGCTGGTGGTGAGCACTGGCTCCCTCCCGCAGTGAAACACGAGTTGCTGGAGCTGCCGTTCCCCCGCGGTCGATGCTGCGGGGGAACGGCAGCCC
Organism: Kitasatospora sp. NPDC005856; assembly: GCF_040629945.1. Classification (NCBI taxonomy): domain Bacteria; kingdom Bacillati; phylum Actinomycetota; class Actinomycetes; order Kitasatosporales; family Streptomycetaceae; genus Kitasatospora; species Kitasatospora sp. NPDC005856. Next base: position 32,444 of record NZ_JBEXWT010000049.1, read on the forward strand.
TGATGCCTGGTCCGGAATCCGATCTCAGTCGTCTTCGAAGGTCAGCCCCTCGACCGCCTCGCTGAGGATCTCCCGGTCCTCGGTCTGGAACTCCCGCGGCGCGGATCGCCGGAAGTGGGGGTGGTCGAGGTCCATCTGTAGGGCTCCGTGCAGCGGCGCGGGGTACCGGGTCCGGTCCGACCAGGACAGGGCCTGGTCACACAACCGCGCGACGGCCACCGCCAGGCCTTCGCGGGGCACGGCCTCACCGACGAACATCGGGGTGACCTCTCGGCACGTCAGCGTGTACCAGGGGGCTTTCAGCTCGCTCTCCGGCTGGAGGCCCACCTTCTCGGGCAGCGCCCGCCAACGGGTCTTCCACTGGCCGAACCGGGTCTTGCCGTAGTTCCGCGGCTCCGTCACCACCCACCACGGGTGTCCGGGGCCGTTGTCCTGCGGGCGGAACAGGTCACTGCTGGTCTTGCTCTGCTTCTCGTCCCCGGAGGCGAGCCGGGTCGTCAGGTAGGCGATGCTCGGCATCTCGTCGGCGAAGCAGTTGATCCGTACGATCCCGGCCGGCCTCATGTGTTCCGGCAGGCCGGCCCCGGGAAGCCACACCCGGCCGAAGGAGTCGAACTCCTCCATGCCCTGCTTGTTGTTGTGCAGCCCGGGGAAGATCCGGCGTGCTCCGTGCCCGTCGAGGATCACCGCGTACGGCATCCCGTCGAGTTCGTCGGCGAGTTCCTTCAGGCACTCGTTGATGTCGCGGCCCGCCTCGGACCAGCGCTGGACATCCGTGGCCCCGCTGCTCGCGTGGTCGATGTAGTTCCTCTTGTGGAACTCGCCCTGCGCCACCCGGTACGACTCCCAGTACGGATGCAGGTTCGACCAGCCGAGGATCCGCCACCGGCCTCCCGGCTCCGCCGACGGGATCAGGCAGGACGCGGTGACGACCCGCTTCGGCTCCGCGCCGAACGTGTCCGACTTCGACTGCCGGCGCACGTGGATGCCGAGGAACGCCATGCGGGGGATCTCGTGCGGGTCGCCCGGTGCGTACAGGGCCCGTTCGTACCGGTCGTCGACGACACCGCAGGACCGGTTCAGGTCGAGCAGGGCCATGAACGCCCGGTGGTCGTTGTCCCGGTCCTTCGGGACGGTGATCACCTTGCGGGTCCTGGTTCCGTTCCGTCCGGTCTCCGTCGTCGCGCCGACGATGTACTGGCTCGGGACGAGTTCGGTTGCGAAGGCCCTGCGGAGCTGGAACTTGGCGTCCTTCGCCGCGAGGTCCTTCCGGGCTTCGGCGGACTTCATGCCCTGTTGTTCCTCACCGGGCTCGGGGATCTCCGTCTCGCACCACGCCGCGAGTACGACCCCGTCCTCCCCGAACCTGTCGACGATGCCCCGGACGTCGTCCAGACGGCTGTCGTCGGGCCCGTGTGCGAGCAGCTTGTTCGCGCGGACGAACACCGCCTCGATGCCGTCGGCGAGGGCGACGGTGTCCCCGTCCTTCGGGTCCATGTCCACGTCCTGCCCGTGGGAGTGAGCGAGTGCGCTGATCATCCGCAGCCGGGTCTCGTCCCGGTACCACAGGCACACGATGCGAAGCCGCGCGAAGCCCTGGTCCTCGACCGAGGAGCGCACGCTGTCCGGCGTGGGCAGCCCACAGAGGTTCAGGAACTCGCCGGTCTTCTTCCGCTCCTTCTTCTCCGCCGGGGTGATGGAGTGGATCCGCGCTCCGAACACCGTGTCCACGGCGCCGAGGGTCAGGAACTCGGCCTTCCCGGCGAAGGCGCGACCGATGTGGTCGTGCAGCATCGCGAGATGGTGCAGTCCCGCGCCGGAGCCGACCTGGAACGAGCGCTGCTTCGGAACGAGCGGGCGGATCGTTCCGGGCTTCTCGGTGACGCGCTTCGCGGCCTTCTGTCCGTCGGTCTTCGGTGCGTTGAGGGCGTCGGTTTCGGACCGTACGCGTTCGTGCACCGTGTTCAGAGCGGTCGCGTCGGCGTCCAGCTTCGCGAGGATCTCCAGGGCCAGCCGGTTGGTGTGCTTGAGCTTCCTGCCGTCCAGGTCCACCAGGAGGATCGGCCCGTCGCCCCGGTCGACCATGACCTTGCTGGACCAGACCACGGTGTCGTTGACGCGCCGCATGTGGGCGTCCAGGTTGATCACCGGCTCGGGCCGGCCGGGGTGGGTGGACATGTTCACCGAGATGCGGGACAGCGCGTACTGCGCCTGCCACGGCTCGGGGGCCTCGGGATAGCCGCTGTCCAACGCCTCGGGGGTGAGCGGGTGCGGGAGGGCGGAGAACGCCGGTCCGATCGGGTGGTCCCACGCGATCAGGTCCCCGGAGCTGTCGGGCCGGTACCAGACCTCCGCGGTGTTCGGTGTGTGCTTCCATCCCGAGATCCTCATCGGGAAGTCACCGTTCTTGTCCGCCTTCTTGGACTTCTCCAGGACCGGCTCGATCTCCTGGTCGTGGAACGGGACGTCGGCCATCCTCTTCGCGACATGCCATCGAATGGCCTGGTAGGCCCACGACGGTGGGTCCGCGACCGCGGCGTCTCCACCGGGAAGGATGACGTCGACGAGGCGCCTGGTCACGCTGTCGGTGCCGGCGACCAGGTCCGCGAGCGGCGAATCCACGCGCAGCGGGATCTCGTCGACCGGGATTCCGCACACGACGCCCTCGAGATAGGTGAACACCTTCCGAAGGGACTTCGGTTCGACCGGCGCCAGGGCGACCATGAAACGCAGGTACCTGTCGAGGTGCACGTAGCCGTCGGTGAGCTGCTGGAGGACGTTCGCCACGATCGAGTAGGGCAGCAGGAACCTGTTGCGGTCCGCTCCCTTGGGTGCCGACCTCCGTTCGTCCCGGGCCTGCTGTTCCAGGGCCTTCCACGCATGCTGGGTGATTTCGTCGAATTCCCACACCTCGGCCGTCATGCCGTCCAGCAGCGCCGGCGTGCACAGGATCGTCGTGGTGGGTGCGGTCAGGTCACGGCGTCGCGCCATGTGTCGAGTACTCCTCTCCTCCGCGCCGGCGCGAGCCGGCACCGGGTGTGCTACTTGTTCATGTCCGCGTACGCCAGGAAGGCCTTCAGGGCCTCGCCGTACAGTTCCTCCATGACCGTCCGCTGGTCGGGGGTCCAGGCCCGTTCGATCCGGCGGATGATGGCGGCCATCCCCGCGCTGAAGGTCGCGTCGTTCATCGACTCGTCGACGATGAACAGCCGCATGTCGGTCTCGCCACGACGCCCCCGGCCCGCGAGTTGGATCAGCTGGACGATCATCGTGGCGACCAGTTCCTCCTGCAGGTCGGTGGTGATGTTCGAGAAGTTCGCCGGCGACCGGAGGATCATCATCAGCCGCGCCCACGCGGCGCCCTGCGCCGCGTGGATCGCCTCCAGTGGGCGGTCGCTTCCTCCGGGGGGCAGGGCGTTCATCCCTGCGGCGTTCACGCTCGCGTGCAGCCAGGACGTCGCCTCGATGCTCAGGTACGGGCGCGTGCAGAGGTAGACGTCGTGCACGGCCGATCGGACCCCGACCACGATGTTCAGCCCGCGGTAGATCAGCGGCAGCGGGGCCACCAGGACCTCCCCGAGGTCGGGGAACTGTTCCAGCTGCTCACGGGTGATCCGGGTGACGTGCGCCGGAACGTTCTTCTCGTACTCCTCCGGCTTGTCGTGGCTCCTGACCAGGACGCAGACGCGGTGGGTGAGCCCTTCGGCCATGGCCACCCCTGAGGCGAGGTGCGCGGCCTGCTCGTAGGAGTTCGTCGCAAGGATCGCCCTGGCCTGGTTCTCCTTGGTCTTCTTGAGCTTCGCCAGGCGGCGCTGGATCCTCTGTTCGTACATCACCTGTCCGAGCTCGCGCAGCACGGCCGGCTTGTGTTCGGCGTAGATGCCACCGATGCGGATCGCCTCCGGGCCTTCCTTGCCGTCCCGGTAGACCGGGTCCGCGAGCACGGTGATCGACTTCGGGCGCACGTCGGGAATCCACCAGCGCACCGGCGCGTGGACGTGCTCGCTGACCGCCTGGGGGAAGTACGCGGTCGCGGACAGGCCCAGGACGGGCCGCTCGACTCCGGCCGACAGCAGCGCCGTCAGGCCGCCGAGCTCGGAGACGAAGGTGTGCGGGTCGCCGCCGATGATGCGGGTCATCAGTTCCGCGTTGGTCTCGCGCTTGTCCATGCCCTTGAGCTGGAAGCCGTTGATCGACGTGCCGATCATCGCCGTCGGGTAGAGGCCGCTGACAGCGGACGACTCGACGGCGTCGAGGATCTTCCGGACGGACGCGAGATCGAGGTGGCGCATCGACTGCGCCTGGTAGCGCAGTTCCTTCAGCGACGCTTCGAGGTCGGACAGCACGGTGCGGGAGATCAATAGGTTGACCAGTGCGGCACGCTGCTGGCCGTCTTCCACGGTCTTCGCCAGGAGCTCGTGCAGGTCGGACTGGACCTCTGCGAAGTACGTGTCCCCTCGGGGTGCCACCAGAGCCGTCAGTGCCCGCTGGACGCTGCTCCAGTCCGTCGCTCCGTCGGGCGGGACGGGCTCGTCGGACGGCTCGCCCTCGTGCCAGCGCTCGGGCATCAGGGCGTCGAGGAACGCGGCCCGGCCGGGCTCGATCGGCTCACCCTTCACGACCTGTCCGGGGAACAGGAGGGCGAGGATCTCCCGGTCCCTGGACTTGGCCATGCGCCAGCCCGCGTTGTCCCGGCTCGCGCCCTTCGATCCGTCGTCCACCGTGCCGGGGTTCAGCCTGATGCCGTTCTTCGCGCAGGACCACAACAGCGCCGAGTTCGCCATGTGCTCGGCGTGGTTGAGCGAGGAGAGAAGCTGTGTGGCGTGGTGGGTGGGGATGCGCCGGAAGTCCTTGCCGATGTTCCACAGGTCGGATTCGACCCGACGCGACGACAGGGTGGTCTCCGTCACGCACGAGTCGATGACGGTGGCCAGGAACGCGTCGATCTCGTCGATCACGACGGCGTCACAGCCGCGCAGCACCGTTTCCAGCACCGTCAGGCCCGCGGTTCCCCTCGGGCGTCCGCGTACCTGCCGACCGTCGAGGACCATCCCGATGCGGGTCGTACCGGCCAGCAGGTTCGCGTGGCTGGTGACGACGACCGTGGCGTCCTGGGCGTCGTAGAACTGGGAGAACTTCCCACAGACCGGGATGAACGGGCAGGCGTGCTGCACATCGCCTCCGCCGACGGGGGAGAGGGTCAGACAGTTCTCATCACCGGGCGGGTAAAGGTCGTGGGGCTCCATCAGGGGGCGCTGGGCGCAGCCGTGCGCGAGGAGCCCGATGTCGGTCTTCCGGCGGGTCTGCCAGGCGGTGATTTCCTCGTTGGAGTTCAGCGCGGCCTGGGTGAGGGCGCGACGGTGCATGCTCCGGGGCGAGAACAGCGCTGCCACCGTGTGGAGCCTGGGGAGGTCCTTGTTCCTGTGGAGCCAGGCGAAGTCGCCGGCGATGTTCCACCGCATGTCAAGGGTGGACTTCACGTCGGGAACGACCAGGGCGATGCGGATCCCGTGGAAGGCGGCCCATGCGGCCAGGACACGGGTGAGGACGGTCTTTCCGCTGGCGGTCGGGGCGTTGAGGAGGTTCACCAGGCCGGAGGTGAGGCTGAACTCCGCCAACGTCTCGTCGGTGGTCTTCAACTGCTTGAAGAACTTCTCCAGCGTGTTGTGCAGGTAGGCACGGTCGGGGTCCTGTTCGTCGAGCAGTGCGGCGATGCGCAGCAGCTCGTCGACCGCGGGGGCGATCCGCTCGCGGTGAGGACGGGTCGCGAGCGCGGGCAGCGCTTCGTGCCCGGGCGCCTGGCGGAACGACCCGGTGCGGTGGAAGGTGATCTGGCGACGGGTGACGCCGTGCTTCTCACCGAGGTCGGCGGTGCGGGTCTTCCATGTGCCCGGTCCGGCGAAGGCGTGGGCGCGGCGCCGCTTTCCCCAGGTGAAGAACGATTCGGTCCGGCTGAGGGCGTAGCCGAGGAAGTCGCCGCCGGCGCGGATATGGACTGCTTCGGACCGGAACGGATCGTCTCCGTCGAGGACGATCGTCCCTCCGGAGCGGTCGTCGGGTTCTCCGTCGACGGCGAACGCCCCGGTCAGAGCCAGTGCCGCGTTCCTGAGCTTGTGCTCGCCGACCCATTCGGGCGGAGTGAGGAGCATGACCTGCCGGATCAGGTGACGCTCGTCCGCGGTGAGGGTGGGCCACCTTGACCAGGCCTGGGGCTTGCGGTGGGCGAAGAAGGTCGCTTCGCGAAACCCGGCGGTCACCTTCCCGTTCTCGCCGGGGCGGGGAAAGTAGTGGGCGGTCAGTGCGAGGACCGCCATGATGGCCGCTTCGTCGGCGCGCCGTTCATCAGCCATCGCGGCGGTTCTCCTTGACCTCGTGAGCGACCATCGTCAGGTAGTCGGTCGCGGTGATCGCCTGCAGTTCGTAACGGCGGGCGGCGGCGTTGAGGTGGTCGACCTGTTCGCTCCGGTGGTCGGGCACGATGAGCCACTTGGCTCCGCCCTGGTCGCCGGCATCCCTGTGGATCTTGGCGATCAGGTGGTTGGTCCAGGTGTAGTCCTTGAAGTCCGCGCTGAACAGGACCTCGCGGGAGGGGCCGATCAGGGCGTGGTCGAACGCATCATCGAACGGCCAGAGTGCGGCGGTGCAGTCGGTGGCCGTCAGCTCTTCCTCAAGAGCTTGATGGAGCCTCAGCTCCGGCAGTCCCGCGACGGTGGTGTACCGCCACACGGCGCGGTGCAGTGCGACGTGGTCGGAGGCCCGTTGGGGCTCTGGAAGGTCCGGACGCGTTCCAGTCCACAAGCGGGCGTAGCGGGGGGAGGGCCGGCGGCATTCGAAGGCGGGGTGCAGAGTGGGCGGCTCGCTGCCGGTGGTCGGAGTGAAGACGTAGACCGCGCCGGTGTCGGCGTGCCACGGGTACAGGCATCGCGCCATGCCGCGGGCCCGTCGGCCGCTGCCGGTGACCGTGACCTTCATCGGCCATCGGCAGGCCGTGCACGGGAAGAACCAGCCGTGGTGCTGCGCGTACTGCTCGATCGGCTGGTAGAACCGGTTGGCCTGCATCGGCAGGAGGAGGTCGGGCAGGCCGCCGGCGGGGACGACGGGATGGTTGATCAGTGTGGTTCGGTGGCGTTGGTAGAACTCACCCTTGATGGACCTGAAGACGGATTCCTGGCTGTACTCCGCGTCGAGGTCCTGCACGGTGACGCCTTCGGGGCTCCTGCTGAGCTTCGACGCCTTTCGGCGGACGAGTTCGGCCTCGTGGCGGAAGTCGAAGCCGCCTGCGGTCAGGACGCCGTCGGGGTCAAGAAGCCTGACACCGTCCAGATCCGTCGCGTCGAGCCAGGTGGGGATCAGACCCTCAAGGTCGCCGGCCAGCTCGCCACTGAGGCGCTCCAGGAGATCATTGAAGGTGATGCGATGCCCTGGGCCGAAGGCCGCCATCAGGGAGCCGTGCGCGTGCATGAGCCGATCGACCCTCTCGGCCGGTTTCAGGCCGGGGTGCGTCGCGGCGTTGGAGCAGACTTCGAACGCCTTGACGACGTCGAGAAGGATGGTGGCATTGTCCCGTGCCCCGGACGGTTCTGTTGGCGCGTCTTCCACGGGGCGGACTTTAGGGGTGCTCGGGTGAACAGTTCCCGGTATTCGGCTACATCGGACCGTTCAGGTGAGCTTCGAGCCCTTCGGTATTGACTCCCGAGTACAGCTGCTGGTAGTCGGCGAGGTGGTCAGCGGCGTGGTCGAGCCCCGAACGGGTCGGATACCAGTAGTGCGGTCCGCCCTCGGCACCGTACGGCTGCCGGTGTTCGATGAAGCCCCGCGCCGGCACCCCTTTGCGGACGGAGTGCCCGACCGCGAGGTGATGGGTTCCACGGCCCGGCACATCTCCGTCGGAGATGGGCGCCTGAACGATGACGCGGACCAGGAGGCGCCACAGCCACTCCGACAGCATGCCTGGGGGAGTGGCGAGGCGTTCGATCCCGAGGCCTGAGCGGGCCGCCGACCGACCGGCACGGGTCAGCTCGACGCGGGTCCGCCTCACCTCGCCGATCGATGGGAGGTACACGGTGTCCTGGTGGCGCACGATCAGGCCTCGCCGCTCCAGTGCGCTCAGCGAGGCTCCGGCTCCGGGATCGTGAACACCGGCCACACGCAGACGCTCCTGGACAGGCGTGTACCCGACGGCCCGAGCGGGCGCGTGCAGGCAGAACAGGAACCTGCGCCACTGCGGCGCCGGGGTGTACGGCGAGCCGTCAAGGCGCCGCTGTACCTGTTCCTGCTCCTGCTCCTGGTCCTCATGGAACAGTTCCCGAAGGTACAGCCGCTGGCGGTCGTTCAGGGAGTCCCACGTCTCCTGGATTCGAGGGTCCGGAGCCCGCTTCGACGGCGGCGCGATGCCCGGAGCGGCGACGCTCGTGTTCGTCCTCCGCCATGCGTCGATCAGCAGCCGCAGGGGAACCCGGTACAGGGCGGCGAGGGCCTTGGCGATCGTGGCGCAGTCCGGTGTCGAACGCCATTCCCTGCCACGGACGTGGCCGCCCTGTTCCAGCCCCCGGATCTTGTCCGCCGTCATCTTCATGTGGGCGGTGGTGCGGTACTTCCTCAGGTGCGTCGCGACCTGCTCGGCGCTGAGCGATGCGGTACGACGCAGGTCGCGCAGGGTCTCCTCTCCGCGGCGCCCCTGCCCGATGGCCTGGGCATCGCAGCGCAGCGCGGCGAGCACCCGGCCGAAGTAGCGGTCGCCGATCTCCCGTACCCCGGCTTCCCAGTACCGCACGGCTCGGGTGGTGACGCCGACCTGTTCGGCGAACTCCTCGACGCTGAGCCCCGCGAGCTCGCGTCGGTGCCTCAGCCTGGCGGGCATGTCGGTGTCGGCTGCCATGAGGTACAGGAAAACGTGGGGAACTGTTCACTGCAACTACCGCGTCGAAAGAACGTCGCGACGGGTCGCTTCAAGAGGTCAGGGAAGGTCCTGCCCCGCTGTCGACGGGAGGGAGCGTCGCAGCTGAGCAGACCTACGAACGGCCCGCAGCACCGAGTGGACGACGACCGGCAACCGTCCGGGCGGGGAAGCCGGGGCCGACGCTACAGCGAGGGTTTGTACACCTCGACGGCCCCGCCATGGCGCAGGATGAAGGCCGGGTCGGTGTCTGCGGGGTGGTCTGCCAGAGGGCGCAGGCAGAGGCCCGCCTCTGTGATCGTCCTGACTGCCTGGAGCGTGAGCATGTCTCCGATCCGCCGTCCTTTCTGGGCTACTCGGGGCATGCCGACGATCGCGAACCGGCCGGTGTTCTCGACGCCGACGTGGCTGGCCAGACTGATGGCCGTCTGTGCGGCGCTCAACGCCTCTCGGGCTTCCTGAGCGGCCAGTTCGGCCTTGATCATCTCCAGGACGACAGGTCGGCTGTACGCCGACCGGGCCCGTCGTGCGATCTCGTTGGCACTGGTGCCCTCGCGAAAGTCGCGCGCCATGGCCCGCGCCACGTCCTGCTTGGCCCGTTCCAGCCTCTTCAGTGCGGCTGTGGTCCTGTCCGGCACTTTGCATCCTCCTTCTTGGCGGCTCTGTATGGAGCTCGGCGGTCAATCCATTGACCAGGGGGCTGATCAAGGGTTTGACCGGCAGAAGACCGGTGATCAGGGTGGATGCATTAGCGATTAGGCCACAGCCACGGTTTTCGCATGCGGAATCTCCGTTAAAGCCCGCGCGCCTCTCGAGGCTGTCGCTAACGTAGTCGGTGTGTCCAACCTGGTCGTTCTGATCGGGAGTGGATCGGGGCGACCCGTGTGGGCCGCCCCGTGCCCGCTGGTTAGGCGGAAGGCCGAGGTCACCAGTGGTGGTGGTCCGTGATGGTCGCCAGCGCAGCCGTGAACTGCGTCAGGCGGACCAGGAACAGCCACACCTGGTTGCCTCGGCCGATCACCGGTGGCGTTCGCGACTTCCTGACCAACGCGGTCAGGCGCTTCTTGAACTCGGCCATGCTTCTCACTCTCTCCCGTCCTCGTGGTTGCGCTAACGGAGGGGTGAGGTGACAGGCCGTCACCGTAGTGGCAAAGCTATGGCGGCCCGCTGTCCGGTGCCGCAGATTCGATGAATTCCGTGAACAGCCGCCCTCCGGTGTGGGACCCTGTGCGCCCGCACGGCCCGAGCACGCCCGGAAGTGGTCAGTACCGCCCGTTCGATGCCTCGAAGAGGAAGTGGGCATTCCTGGAACGGCCCCGGACTATGCTCGCGGCAGGAGTACGGGGACGCGTTTCAAGGGGGGCCATGAGCCGGGTTGTCGTGGTGCACGGGGTGGGGCGGCAACTCGACACTGCCGAGACCCTGCTGGCCGAGGTGGAGCCGGCGCTGCGCGGCGGGGTCGGCCTCGCGCTGCGCAAGGACCCCGCGCTCGGACGGCTGGCGGACGGCGACATCACCTGTGCCGGATACGGGGACCTCTACCGGCAACCCGGTACGCGCGGCGAGCCGTACTACCGGGCGGAGGACGTCGAGCCCGGGTTCGAGGCCGAGTTGCTGGAGGCCTGGTGGCGGGAGGCCGCCCGGCTCGAGCCCGAAATTCCCGGACCTGACACCCGCGGCCCGGCAGGGGCGGGGCCCACTCCCGCTTCCCGCGGCGCGGTCGGCCATCTCGCCTCCCGCCCCCTGGCCGTGGACCGGATCCGCCGCGCCCTGCACGCCCTCACCCGCACCCGCTTCTTCGGTCCCGTCTCCGACCGCCTGCTCGTCTCGGACCTCAAGCAGGTGCGCCGGTACTTCACCGACCCCGCGCTGCGCGCCGCCGTACGGGCCCGGGTCGAAGAGCTGGTCACACCGGACACCCAGGTGGTCGTGGGGCACTCGCTCGGATCGGTGGTCGCCTACGAGGTGCTGTGCGCGCTCCGGCCGGAGCGGCCGCCGCTGACGCTGGTCACCCTGGGCTCCCCGCTGGGGCTGGCGGGGCTGGTCTTCGACCGCCTGCAGCCGGCCCCGCGGCAGGACGGTACGGGAGTCTGGCCAGCGCCCGTCAAGCAGTGGACCAACATCGCCGACCGGTGCGACATGGTCGCCGTCGTCCGCGAACTCGCGCCGAGGTTCGGTCCGGAGGTCCTGGACGTGCCGGTGGACAACGGCTCCGAGATGCACAGCATGCGCGCCTACCTGACGGCGGTGGAGACCGGAACGGCGATCGCCACGGGACTGGCCCGGTGACGCACGGCCCGACAACGGGCGTTCCCGCCGCGGGCGCGGCGGACGGCCCGGCCTCGGACGGGCTCAACCGGTTCGTCCTCGCCTTCGGCGCCGGCCTGTTCACCGCCGACCCGGTGCTCGAGGACCTGCCCGGCGTGCCCGAGGACCTGCGCCGGATCAAGGACCTCTTCACCTCCCTCGGGTACCAGGAGATCCTCCCGCACCTGGCCGGTGCACCCGATGCCCAGCAGTTGCGCGCCGGTCTGGAGGACTGGCTCAAGGCGGACGAGCGGTGCGCGCAGGACGTGCTCGTCGTGTACTACGCGGGGCACGGCCTGCGCGACGACCGCTCCCACCGGCTCACCTTCCGCAACAGCCGCCACGACCGCGTGAGCACCACCCTCGCCTCCCGCGAACTCGCGGACCTGCTGGCCGACACCCGGGTCGGGCACGTCCTGCTACTGCTCGACACGTGTTACGCCGAACTGGGCGCGGCCGAGATCACGAGCGCCGCCGGCCACCTGGTGGACTACCGGCCCCCGGGGGCCGACGGACTCTGGCTGGTGGCCTCAGCCCGCTCCCGCGAGCTCGCGTACGACCATGCCTTCGTGACGGCCCTGGACGCCGCGGTGCGCGCGGGCACGGCCGGGATGCGGCAGCAGTACCTGGACGTCCCGACCGTGACCGACCAGATCAACGACCACTTCAGGGAGCACCGCCCGGACCAGTGCGCCAACTACCACGCCGTCTCCGGCCGGGCGGTCCCGCCGTTCCTGCCCAACCCGAAGTACCGGCCCGGCCTGCCCGACGAGGCGATGGACGTGGAGTCGCAACGGGAGTGGACCGCGCACTTCGGCCCGCGGGGCCGCGGGGTGGAGTACGCGAGCGAGCCGGGCGACTGGTTCACCGGACGCCTGCAGGCGCTGGCCACGCTGGCGGGCTGGCTGCGCGATCCCGTCCACGACGCCCGGGCACGGGTGGTGACCGGGGATCCGGGATCCGGCAAGTCGGCCGTCCTGGGCCGGCTGCTCGCCCTGGCCCGCCCGGACCACCCGCAGGCGCCCGCGCACCTGCTGCCGCCGCCCGACTCGGTGACGGTGTCCGTACACGCACACGGCACCACCCTGGAGAAGCTCACCGCACGGCTCGCCGCCGCACTGGGCATGGAGGCGGACAGCCCGCCGCACCTGCTCGCGAGGCTCGCCGACTACGACGGCCCGCTGCGAACCGTACTGATCGACGCACTGGAGGAGGCCGGCACCGGCGTCGGCGGGCGCGAACCCCAACGCATCGCCCGTGAACTGCTCCGGCCGATGTCCGCCCTGCACAACCTGCGCCTGCTGATCGGCACCCGACGGACGATGATCCCCGAGCTGGGCCGGGCCATCGAGATCGTCGACCTGGACAGCGAGGCGTACACAGGACGCGAGGACATCGAACAGTACGCACGGCGCGCGCTGGCCGAGATGCCCGGCGGGCTGACGGCACCGGAGCGGGAGGCCGTGGCCGTCGCGGTGGCCCGGCGGGCGGGACGCTCCTTCCTGGTCGCCCGGATGACCGTACGGGCCCTGCTGCACGGCCACCTGACCCCCGACCTGATCCGGCCGGGCTGGGAGGAGGAGCTGCCCTCCGAAGTCGGACAGGCCTTCGACGACTACCTCGCCCGCTACGGCGAGCACGAGGACCGGGTACGGCGGCTGCTGCGTCCCCTGGCGTACGCGGAGGGCGCCGGCCTGCCGTGGGATTCCCTGTGGGCCCCGCTGGCGGCGGCCCTGTCGGGCGAGAGGTGTGCGAACGACGACGTGGACTGGCTGCTGCGGCAGGCGGGTGCGTACGTCGTGGAGGTCCCGGCCGGTGAGGACCGGTCGGTGTTCCGGCTGTACCACGAGGCGCTGGCCGAGCACCTGCGCGACCCGCGCCGAAGCCGAGAGGACCAGCGGCGGATGACGGCCGAGCTGCTCGCCTCGGTCCCGCCGCGGGCCGACGGTGACGGCCCTGACTGGGAGCGTGCACACCCGTACGTCCGGGCCCACCTGGCGAGCCACGCGGCGGCCTCGGGGGACCTTGAACACCTGCTGCAGGACCCGTGGTTCCTGGTGCACGCGGAGACCGACGGGCTGCTGGCCGCCATGGACGGCGTGCGAAGCGGAGAGGCACAGCGCATCTGCACGATGTACCGGACCTCGGCCCACTTCCACCGCGATCTCTGCATCCACGAGCGGGCCCAGGTGTTGGCGGTGGACGCGGCCCGCTACCGGCTGGAGGACCACCGAAAGGGGCTCGGGCGGAGGCTGGAGTGGGTGCCGCGGTGGGCGACCGGGTCGCAGACGAGCAGCCTGTTCCGGGTCGAGCTGAGCTCGTGGTCCAGCGATCCGTTGGTCGCGGCGGAGATGAACGGAACCCCGGTCGTGCTCAGCGCGCAGCGCGGTGGGCCGGTGCAGATCTGGGATCCCGCGCAACAGGCCTGTGTGGCCACCCTGGAGGGGCACACAGGCTCGGTGTCGGCGATGGACTGCATCGACGCGGACGGCGCCACGCTCGTCGTGACCGCGTCCGAGGACGGAACCGTGCGTGTCTGGGACCTCGCGCGAAGCACCGAGCTCCGGCGATTCGTGCTGCAGAGCGAGACCGAGACCGCGCTCAAGGCCGACGAACACGAGGTGGTGACCCACGTGGCGGGCCTGGCCTGCACCCGGGTTCACGGCGAGGCGCTGATCGTCGGCTGCGCCCCGGACGGCTCGGCCTGGGTTCGGGAGCTGATGACCGGTGAGGTCCGGCGGACCTTTCAGAGTCCGTCAGGGATCTCTCACTACCGCCTCTCGCTCGTCTGCCTGGAGACGCAGGGGGTGAATACGGCCTTTGTCGCCTTGCCTTCGGGTGCGGTGCTGCGGTGGAATCTCGAGACCGGGGAGTGGGACTGCCTCCACGGTTCCGAAGACTGCTGGGCGGTGGCGAGCATCGCCCAAGATGGCGGTGAGCTCGTGTCCCTCGGCTACCAGGACGGAAGGCTTCAGTTCCGCGACCCCACTACGGACACTGTCGTCTCTTCCTGCCGTGTCGGTCAGGGATGGATCACGGCCCTCGCATTCACGGAACTCGACAGCCGCGCGGTCATGGTGGTGGGCTACGGGGACGGCTCGATGGAGCTGAGGGGCCGGCCAGACGGCCAATTGCTTGCCCGGCTGAACGGCCATACGGAGTGGGTACGCACCATCGTGATCACGACCGTGAACGGCCGACCGGTAGCCGCCAGCTCCACCAGCAGCGGATCTGTTCGCCTGTGGAACCTGGAAGAGCAAGCCGAGGCCTTCAAGCCCCTGGGCCATTCAAGCAAGGTGTCGTCAGTCGCGTGCACCGTCGTGGACGGTGCAGCCGTCGCCGTGTCGGCGAGCGACGATCACACGGCGCAGGTATGGGACGTAGCCTCCGGACAATCGCTCCAGCGCCTTGAAGGACATACCGCTTGGGTGCAACGGGTGGCCTGCGCAACGGTCTCCGGCGCACCGATGGCCGTGACCAGCGGGCGGGACGACACCATCCGGATGTGGAATCTCACGGACGGCTCGGAGACTGGAAGGGCCGAGGCGGGCTTTTCAACACCGCTGGCCTGCGGACACCTCGGCAGTGGCCCAGTCGCCCTGATCGCACACGGAAGGTATGACAGCAATCAAACGCGTATCTGGAACCTGGAGACCCTGCAGGTCAGCGCGACCTTCGGAGCCATCAAGGATACGGATGCCCTGGCGTGGGCCCTTGTGGAGGGACGGCCCCTGGCCGTGATCGCAGGATATTCCTCCCACGAGAACACTCGGCGGACGACACTCTGGGATCTCACCGACGAGACTCGGGTGGGCGACTTGGAGGGCCTTTCAGACCAGGTCAACGCTCTGGCCTGTGGCTCCGACGGGCACAACCCCGTGGTCCTGGCAGCCACCGCCGGCAGTGGTGCCCAAGTGTGGGATCTACGGACCCGGCAGCTGTGTCACCAGCTCGGTGACGGCTGGGTGTCCGATGTGGAGTTCGGTCAGCTGGACGGGACGCCAGTGGCCATCACGGCCAACCATCGCGGCGTATGTATCTGGGATCTTGGCAACGGCACACCTGTGCACGAGATCCTCACGCCCGTGCGTGCCTACGCCGTCGCCTTCGCCCCGAGCGGTGAGCTCGTCATCGGCGCCGGATACGAGGTGATCGTCCTGGAGCGCTCAGCTGCTTCGCGCACCAGCCCACACCGAGGGCATGCTGCCGAGTCCCTGGGACGGTAGGCATTTGCCCGGATCCTCCGCTCAACGCCTCGCGCAGCGCTAGGGTGCTGTCCGGACACGGGATGCGGGTAGGCGTGGGGGTGGCATGCGGTTCCTGTTCGTGCACGGCACCGGCGTACGACGGGACGGTTACGACCCGCTGTTCGAGCGGGTCTCCCGTGAACTCCTGGCCCGGTTCCCGGACGCCGAGACGGTGCCCTGTTACTGGGGCGACGACCACGGTGCGACGCTCGGCGCGGGCGGTGCCTCGATCCCGGGGTTCCCGGGCCTTTCGCCGTCTCTCCCCACCTCTCCCGACCAGCGATGCGGCGGACCGGTCGTGCCGGGTCCGGAGACGCTGGTGAGCCAATCCGACGGTGGCTGGACGCTGCTGTACGTCGATCCCCTGTGCGAGCTCCGGGTCCTGGCCGAGTTGCCCGTCGAGGACGAGGGGTTCGAGTCACCCGGGTTCCGTTCGCCCGGCGCGGCCGTGGCCGCCGCGCTGGCCGGGTTGGCGGACGGGGTGCTGACCGGCTCACCGGAGCGCCCTTCCCCGGCCGGAGCTGCTGGCGGAACACCGGTGGACGGCACGTCCCACGACGTGGCCGCGTCGGCCGCACGCGAGTTGTCCGGTCTGCTGGTGTCCATCGGGCTGGCCACACATCTGCGGACCGCGCTGCGGCAGGTCGCGGACTCACCGGAGTTCGACGAGGCGTGCGAGCGGGCCGTCGATCCCGCGACCGCCGCCGAGCTGACCGCGGCGACCGCCCGCGCGGTCACCGCCGCGCTCCTCGCCGCGGCCGGTCCCGCCACGCCGTGCACCGCCGATGAACGCGACCGTGTGGTCGAGCTCCTCGCCGACCTCCTCGGCGGTACCGCCCGCGGTCCCCTCGGCCGGGCCGCCGGTGTCCTCGGCAAGCTCGGGATGCGCATGGGCGGCCAGTACCTGCTGAACCGTCACCGCGGCACCCTGACGGTGGGGCTCACCCCCGCGCTGGGCGACATCCTGCGCTACCAGGCGCGCGGCGGCCCGCTCCGCCGCTACCTGGCCGAGCGGATCGCGGCCGCCCCCGGGCCGACGGTGGTCATCGGCCACAGTCTCGGGGGTATCGCGCTGGTCGACCTCCTGGCACTGGCGGCCTCCCGCCAGGAGGTCCCCGACGGGCTGCGCCTCCTGGTGACGGTCGGCTCCCAGGCCCCCTATCTGCACGAACTGGGTGCCCTCCACAGTCTGGAACCCGGTGCCGCCCTGCCGGACGGCTTTCCCGACTGGCTGAACATCTACGACCCGAACGATCTCCTCGGCTACCGTGCCGGCCCCGTCTTCCCCGGCGACGAGCGGATCGCCGACCATGAGGTGACCAGTCGACAGCCGTTCCCGTACTCCCACAGCGCCTACTTCGGCCTGCCCGCGCTCTACGACCGGATCGCCACCGCGCTGGCCGACGCGCCCGGTCACTCTCCCCAGCAGGACGGGCCGGACAGGGCCCGGGGAGGCGCCGGGTGACCCACCGGCCGCAGCCGGACTTCCCATCCCTGCTGCCCGAACGCGTCTTCGCACTCGTGGTGGGCATCGAATCCTACCGAGTGGGCACCGATTGGGACCTGCGCGGCCCCGCCCGGGACGCCGTACGCTTCGCCCGGTGGCTGTCCGGTCCGGCCGGGGTACCCGAAGCCAACATCCGGCTGTTCCTCTCACCGCTGCCCGTCCCCCCGCAGGGCCGCCCCTCGGAGCATCCCGACGTCTCCGCCCTGCCCGCCCACCGCCCCGCCACCGGCACCGAGATCGAGGACGCACTGCTGCGCGAACTGCCCAAGCACGACGGCGACCTGCTGCTCATCTACTGGGCCGGCCACGGCTACGCCGGCGACCAGGACCAGTTGCTGCTGCCGTTCGCCGATGCCTCCACCACGCCCATCCGACATCTCGACCTCGACTCGGCCCTTCGGTTCTGGAACTCCAACAAGGTCCACCAGGCCTTCCGCCGGATCGTCTCGATAGGCGACGCCTGCAGACTCGACCCCCGCTCCGGGACCCGCTCCGCCTTCGGCCGCAACGACTACGGCGAGGGCAGGCCGGTACGCAGCCGCCGGACCTTCACCCTCTACGCCTCCCGCGCCGGCATGCCCGCACAGAACATCGCCGGCGGCGGCCGGCTCACCGAGGCGCTGCTGGCCCGGCTCACCGGGCGCACCCTCGACGAGAGCATCCGCAGCCTGCCCGACATCGCCCGACTGGTCCACGACGACCTCGCCACGAGCGGCGACATCCCCCAGGAGGTCCAGTGGCGCATCACCGGGTGGGACGGCAACCCACTGATCGACACCGGATGGCCGGAAACGCCACCCGGCGCACCACCGCTCGACGAGCAGGCCTGGACGGAACTGCGCTCGCTGCTCGCCGGCCCCGACCTGCCGCCCGAGGCCTACAACGCCTACTGCTGGGCCTTCGAGGCGGCCGGCTGCGCCCCGCCCGGCCCGGCACTACCCGCCACCGAACCGATGGCGGTGGTGCGCGACCTCGACCAGCGGCTCGGCAGCAGCACCCGCAGGCTTCCGCTCCCGCTCGCTTTCGTCGCCTACCTCGCCGCCCGGCAGAGCGAGGGGGAACAAGCCGAGCGGCTGGCCGACTGGGTCCGACGCACCGGCTTACGACTGGGCACGGACGCCGTCCCGGCTCCTCCCGCGCCCGAGCGCGACGGGCGGGCCGAACTGCACGTGCGGCTCACCGAGTCCACCGCCGAGGACGCCTTCCTGGCACGGATGTGGATCTATCGGAACGGGTTCGAGACGCTCTGGGAGTCCGGCGCGCCGGTCCCCCTGGCGACCGTCCAGCAGGAACTGGTCCACCAGCTGTTCGAGGCACCGGCCGGCCAGGAGGTGGGCCGCATCGAGTTCCACGTCCCCGAGATCCTGCTCGACGAGGAGTTCGAGCGTTGGCCGCTGCCGACCCGCGGCAGCCGCCAGGGCGAGATCGGGTGCACGTACGAGGTCGTGGTCCGCTGCCCAGAGGAGCGCACCCACCAGTCCGGGCGCCGCTGGCGGCGCAAGTGGGCCTGGTACCGCAAGCACGGAGGCCGCCGGTCGGACGCCGTCCTGTCCCTCGCCGGCAGCGCGCCGATCGACAACGGGCTCGCCGACCGGCTCGGGGCCGACGGCCACCCGGTCTGCGCACTGCTCGATCGGCACACCGCCCCGCTGCACGACCGGCTGGAGGTCCTGCTCGACGCCGGCCTGCCCATCGCCCTGTGGCGACGGACCGAAAGGGACGGGGCGCACGACCCGGCCTGCGCCTGCAACCGGGCCGAGGACGACCTGGCGGCGGTCCTCGCCTGGCTCTGGACCGCCGAAGGCACCGGAGGCCCGGACTTCGACCTCGGTCAGCTGCCGTCCGTGGTACGGAAACTGCGGATCGGTGGCGGGCCCTGCGGGTGCCCCGCGGGCCTGCGCCTGGGACTGCTCTGGGACGACCCGGAGCACCGGCCCCAGACCGGATCGCTGTCATGACCCCCGACTGCCGCGACCGACGCAGTGGGGAACCCCGGAGCCGAAGGGAAGGAACCAGCACGTGAAGGACTGGTGGATCTACCAGGGCGAAGGGACACCGGATGCCCGGCTCGCCGCCCTCGCGGCCAAACAGCCGCCATGGCGCGACTTCGACGGCACCCCGGACCCGGACTACCAGCCGCCCGGCGACACCGGCCGGGCCTGGGAGCGCACCGTTCGACGCGGCACCGGCTACGTCCCCGACGAGGCCGAGATCGACACCGTCAACACGGCGCTCTACCTGCGCCGGCCCCTGCTCGTCACCGGCAAGCCCGGCATCGGCAAGTCCACCCTCGCCTACAGCATCGCCGTCGACCTCGGCCTGGGTCCGGTGCTGTACTGGCCGATCACCAGCCGCAGCAGCCTGCGCGACGGCCTCTACCGCTACGACGCGATCAGCCGCCTGCACGACGCCAACCTCCAGCAACTGCACGCCGGCCGACCACCCGCGCACGACCCGGCCGGCGCCCCGGCAGGCCCCGGGATCCCGGCCGCACCCGATCGTTCGATCGCCCCGTACCTTCGGCTCGGCCCGCTCGGCACCGCACTGCTGCCGCAGGACCGCCCCCGGGTCCTCCTGGTGGACGAGATCGACAAGAGCGACATCGACCTTCCCGGAGACCTGCTCACCGTGTTCGAGGAGGGCGGCTTCGAGATCCCCGAACTCGTCAGGATGGCGGCCCGCGAGCCACGGGTGCGGATCGGCACCGACGACGACGCCGACGCGTCGGCCGATGCCGATGTGGTCATCGACCGCGGGCGTGTTCAGTGCAGTGCCTTCCCCGTCGTCATTCTCACGAGCAACAACGAGCGCGACTTCCCCCCGCCCTTCCTGCGCCGCTGCATCCGCCTGCACGTCCAACCACCCTCGACCGACAAACTCGAACGGATCGTCCGCCAGCGGCTCCGGCTGCCCGCCGATCTCGCCCCCGAGAGCCAGGACCTGCTCCACGACCTGGTCCATGCCTTCGACGAGCGGAGGATCGACGGCGATCTGGCGACCGACCAGCTGCTCAACGCCGTCCAGCTCAGGCTCAGCGGCGCCTGGTCCGACGCAACGGAGCGCGATGCCTTCCTGGGCACCGTCCTGCAGAAACTCACCGGACCGACAGCACCGTGATCGACCGTCTGCTGCGTGCGCTCGCCGAGGCCGACAACGCCTCGGCGGCCGGCTTGGCGCCCGAGGAACTCGCCGACATCGTCTGGCTGGCCGGCTGCCTCGACGGCTCCGCGGCCGTGCGCCCGCAGCCCCCGGACCGATCCGACGGGCCTTCGCCGGAGCCGTCCGACAACGCCCCTCTGCAACGCCGGCCCGGCATCCAGCCCGGCGGACGGTCCGATGCCCGCACCGAGCGACACTACGCGACAGCCGATCTGGCCGACCACAGCGCCGCCCCCGCGGGCCCCGGCTCCCGGCACGGCGACCTGGTGCGCGTCGCCCGCGCCGGCGCCCTGACGGACCCACTCGCCGTGATGCGCGCGCTTCGCCCGCTCGGACGCCACTCCGTCGCCGACAGCCGGGGTGAACCGGAGCTCGACGAGGAGGCCACCGTCAGCGCCGGCGCCGACCAGCGCATGCTCATCCCCGTGCTGCGTCCGAGGCCGGGCCGGTGGCTGGACCTCGCCCTCGTCATCGACACGCACCGCTCGATGGTCCTCTGGCACGACCTCGTGGCCGACCTGCGCCGGGTGGTCACCCAGACCGGCGTCTTCCGCGACGTACGGACCTGGTACCTCGGCGGCACCGAGGCCGGCGGCAGCCCCGTCCTGTACACCCGCCCCGGCGGGGAGCCGCGCCGCCCCCAGGAGATCGCCGACCCGTCCGGGCACCGGCTCGTCCTGGTGGTCACCGACACCGTCGGCGGCGCCTGGGGACAGCCGGCCCTGGACGCGGTACTGCGCGGCTGGGCCCGACACGGCTCCGCCGCCGTTCTCGACGTCCTGCCCGAACGCCTCTGGTCACGCGGCGCCGTCCGGCCGTCCCCGCTGTGGCTGCGCACCACCGCCCCGGCCGCGCCCAACGCCCGCTGGGAGAGCACCGCCCCCGGCCGCCGCGGACGCGTCCACCGCCGCCGGGGGACCGGACCGGCCGGCCGCCCACTGCCGGTGCCGATCGTCGAACCGAACCCGTCGGGGCTTGCCGCTCTCGCCACGCTGGTGTCCGGCAGCGGCCGACGCGCCCGGCTGAGCTGCCTGCTCGTCGACGGGGCCGGCCGCACGGGCTCCGGCCCGGGACCGGAGGCCGATGCCGACCTGGTTCCGGAGTGGGAGGACGCGCTCCCGAAGACGGACGGCACGGCGGCATCGGCGACCGCCGCCGCGGCACTGAGGCGGTTCCGTGAGACCGCCTCGCCACCCGCCCGTGAACTCGCGGGCCATCTCTCGGCCGTACCGCTCGTCCTTCCCGTGATGACCCTCGTCCGCCGGACCATGCTCCCGCAGTCCGACCACGGCCACCTCGCCGAGGTTCTGCTGGGCGGTCTGCTCGCGCCATGGGAAGCGCCCGCCCCCGGTACGAGTGCTGACGACCTGAAGTTCGAGTTCCTCCCCGGCGTACGCGACGCGCTGCTCGGCGCCCAGCGCCGCGAGGACGTCCTGCGGATCCGCGTCGCCGTACGCCACCAAGTGGCCGCCTACCTACGGTCGCACCGCGGCACGCCCGCCGACTTCCCGGCGGCCCGGGTGGCCGACGGCACCACGGGCCGCGCGCTGGCACCCGGGGCACTGCCCTTCGCCGAGAGCGCCGTCGCGGGCGCGGAAGCACCATCCCGACCGAGCGAGACCGTCCCGGTCGCCGACGCGCTCGCAGACCCGGTGCTGCTGGGCGTCGAACCGTCGGAACGCCGCCCGGGAGCCGAAGGGCTGCCGGCCCTGACCCCCTACCACCGACGCGACCTGGACGACGAGCTCTCACGAGCGGTACGCCACGCGGTCGACGGACACAGCACCGCCGTCCTGGTGGTCGGCGCTCGGGGCACCGGGCGGACCAGGGCTTGTCTGGAGACGCTGCGACAGCTGCCCGACGGCTGGCAGGTCTGGCGGCCCGACGGCGCACTGGACATCTGCGCCCGAACGGCGGAGATCGCGCCACGGACGGTGGTCTGGCTCGACGACGCCGAATCGGTGTTCGGCGCCCAGGATCCTGCCGGTGCGGCGGCGGTCGACCTGCTGACGAGGCTGATCAGGGAGCGTCCCACCCGCGCCCCGGTCCTGCTCCTGGGCACGTTGCGGGCCAACTCCCTCGAATACGTCAGGGAGCGGTTCGGAGAGGACCGGCTGTCGGCCCTGGTGGCATCGGCCCAGACGGTGATCGTTCCGTATCGGTTCACCTCGCAGGAAGCCTCGGCCGTCGGGCGAGCCGACCCCCGGCTCGCCGAAGCCGTCCGGGTCGCCGCCTGGGACCGGCGGGTCATTCAGCTCCTGGCCGCGGCACCGTGGCTGCGCCGACGGCTCGACGAGGCGCCCCCCACCGTACGTGCGCTCCTGAACGCGGTGCTGGACGCGATGCGGATCGGCCACCGGCGCGGACTGACCGGGTCCGCCCTGGCCACCAGGGCACAGGCTTACCTGTCCGATGAACAGTTCCGGCAACTGCCGTCCGACTGGTTCGCCGACGCACTCGCTCATGCCGTACAGGGCAGCGACTCGACAGGACTGCTGCAGCCCTGGCAGGAGACAACCTCGACCGAGACCTTCTACGCCCTTCACCCGCTGGTGGAGGAATGGTGCGACACTCTGATGCCCCGGCTGCCCGGGTCCCTCCGGTCAGTCGCGGCGGCCGGCTCGGAACGCGGCTGGGACGAGGACGATGTCCGGCCGTACTTCGTCCTGTCCTACGCACCCCACACTCGGGCTTCCGATGCACCGGGGGCGAACGATCCCAACAACTGGGTCCGGAGCCTGTACCGGGACCTCTGCGAAGCAGTACTGCAGCTCACCGCCGTTCCGGACGGGGCCGCGGTCGGCTTCATGAGCGAGCCCGCACTACAGGGCGAACTGTCGGCCAGGCAACAATCCGAGGCACTGGCCACGTGCCGGGTGTTCGTACCGCTCTACTCTCCGAGGTACTTCAACAGCGTTCCGTGCGGCCAGGAATGGCACGCCTTCACCCGTCGGCCGGTCTACCCGGCGAACCTCGACTCGGAGCGCACCAGCGGCATCGTCCCGGTGCTGTGGGCACCGATGAGCCGCTACCGGCCGCCAGGGGTGGCCAGTGAACTCCGGTTCAACCACGAGAGCTTCGGACCCGATTACGCCACCGAGGGCCTGTACGCGCTGATGAAGCTCAGCTACCTCCGGCCCGCCTACGAGATGACCGTACAGCGGCTGGCGGCCCGGATCGTGCAGGTCGCCGAGGAGACGGTGATCCCCGTCGGGCGGCGGCTGGAGATCAGCGGCCTCCCGAGCGCGTTCAACGCCACCGCCCCGACCAAACAGCTGCGGATCTATGTCCTCGCCGACCGCCGGGACGAGTTGCCCGCCGACCGCAGCCCGGACTACTACGGTGAGCGGCGCACCGACTGGCACCCGTATCGGCCGGACGGCTCACCGATCGCCCAGCACGCGGCGCGCCTCGCCCGGCAGCTGGGGTTCGAGCCGACCGTGCACGAGTTCGACGACAAGGCCGAGTCGATCATCGAGCGCAATGACGATGCCCCCGGCCTGCTGCTGCTCGACCGCTGGGCGTTGCGCGACCCGGGCCGGCGCGAGCTGGTCCGGCGCTTCGACCGCTCGGACGCCACCTGGGTGAGCATCCTGGAGCCGTTCAACAGGGACGACCCGGAATGCGGCGAACTCGCCGATGATCTCAGCGAGTTGAGCGATGATGCGCTGCGCATCACCCGGCGGGCCACCCGGCCGAGCTTCCTCGGCGCGACCGGACCGACCGGGCTGCACACCCTGGAGGACTTCGACGACGCGCTGCCCCGGGCGGCGATGAAGGCCAAGTACGCGTTCGAGGGCCGCACCCGGGCCGAACCGGAGGAACCGCCGCCGCCCCGGCGGCCGAGCCTGCGGGAACACCTCCGGGACCGGGCGGATGACGCATCGCCGGGCGGCGGGCCGACCTAGACAGCCCCTGCCTCGCCAGCCCTCTGGGATGCCCGCGGCTTCCATGACACGAGGCTCCTGACACAACGGTTCTCACCTCGCGCCCATGGGACGCATTCAACGGTCACGGGGCACCAGATCGCCCAACGCCTCCTCGAAGGCCGTGAGCGGATACTGCTCGCTTCCGCAACCGGGCATCTCAAGCTTCTTGAGCTGCCCACCGACGATGTGGGACCTCAGCGGTACGGGCAGGGCATCCGGCCACAGACCGGTCCGCTTGCCCTCGGAGAGCACGCGCCGGAAGGCGCCGGTGGAGCCCCGGAGGCTCCGCCCGTTCGCCTTCAACTCGTCGGCGCCGCACTCGCCTTCGCCCTCGACGACCTGGATCAGGATCTGCTGGGCCCGGGGCGGCAGGCGGTCGTAGTACGAGCGGGCGCGCTCCGGGGTCCAGCGGTCGTCGGGCACCGCGGTCACGACCGCCGTCGGCGTGGTGGCGAGGGCGAGCAGCTTCTCGAGCACCTCGGGGGTCGGATTCTCCACGGTGATCGTGATCTTCATGAGGGAAACACTGGCAGCTTGGAGCACTGAACACAAATAACCTCCGCAAACGTGTCCTAGACGATGCCCATGCCTCGGGCTCCTCTTGTGTATCAATTTCTGTGTTGCGTCCTCTAACTGGATTTAGAGGACGCAACACAGGGCCTGATACAGATAGGCTGTCCCGGACGGATCATCAGCCCGCCGTGCCGGAAGGAGAGCGCCCGTGGATGCCGAGGCGTCGGACGGCCTGCCCGTCCTGGTGGAACGCTCCGCCGAGGTCGTCATCGCCGAGCTGGTGGACGACACTCAGGCCCTCGCGCCGTTCGCGCCCGCGGGGGTCGACCCCAACGAGATTCTGACCGAGGACGCGGCCGACGACCTCGCCTCCGCCCGGCCGGCACGCACCAGCCAGACCTACGCCGAACAGTGGCGCTACTTCGCCCGCTGGTGCGCCGACAACGGCCGCCACCCCGGGCCGCGCACCAGCGAGGCGAACATGGTCTCCTACATCTCCCACCTGCGGCGCCGCGGCGGACGCGACGGCACGGGCGCGCCCGTCAGCTCCCTGCGCCTGGCGATGGCCGCCATCCGCGACGCCAACGCCCGTGCGGGGTACGAGAACTGGCCACCGAAGAAGGCGACCGCCGAACTGATCCGCAAGCAGGCCGCCGAACACGCCCGCGACCGCCGCACCCCGAAGTCGAGCCCACCCGTCGACGCCGCCCGCATCGCCCACCTCCAGCAGGGCACGACCGCCGACGTACCGCTCGCCCGCTGGCGCGACCTCACGATCCTGCACCTCGGCTACCGCACCCGCGCCCGGCGCTCCGAGCAGGCGGCCTACCGCATCGACTCCATCGTCTTCGAGCGCCTGGAGGACGGCACCGAGCAGATGCTCGTCGGCAAGCGCATGTCGAAGAACGACCACTGGTCCACCGGCCGCGAGTACGTCGTCCGCGACCCGGTAGCGATCACCGTCGTGCGCACCTACATCTCACTGCTCGCCGAACTCGGCCAAGCAACACCGCAGTTGCCACTGCTGCGCGGCATCACCCGCTGGGGCCGGCTCATGCCCGTCCCCGTCTCCGGAACCGGCATGACCGGCCACTCGGTGAACCGTGCCTTCAAGCGCATGGTCACCCGCACCCCCGGCTTCGACGCCAAGAACGCCACCAGCCACGGCCTGCGCGCCGGCGTCCCCGCCGACCTCGCCGCCCAGGGCTACAGCGCGGCGGAGATCCTGGTCATCACCGAGGACTGGAAGTCCACCACCATGGTCGAGAAGTACGCCAAGGCCGGCCTCCGCCGCGCCGGCAAGGACAACCTCGGCCGGGCCCAACAGGCCCTCGACTCCCTGGTTGTGCCACCGCCGACCGGTCCCACCGGATAAGCAGGGGCAGGGTGGACGAGATCTCTTGTCTTGCCGTGCTGTGGTACGTCCACTCGGACGGACCACAGCACGCCCTGGCCGTCAACTCATTCGAGGTCGTCAGGACGGTCTCGGCGAGGAGAGGCTGTTTGTCCGCCTTCCAGGCGCTGAACACGCTGTCGCACGCGGCGTAGATCAGACCGGAGAGCCGTTCGCGTTCCTGGTCGGCGGCCCCGACGAGCAGGGCGTCGGTGTAGAGGGAGAACTGCAGGGCGGCATCGACCGGCGTGTCCAGGTCGACGCCAGCAGGGTCGAAGCTCTCCCAGTCGTCGCGGGGAGACCGACCGCGGTGATCGTCCCGAGGTTGCCTCACCAGTGACCGGTCTGGCGCCGAGCCGGTTGCACCGGCATGACGGCCACTCCGCTGTCGGGAGCCGCAGCCGGTCCCACCAGAGGTACGCTGATCAAGTCCTTCTTCCCTACCTTCGGAGCCTCCATGCGCCTCTCGGATTGCTCGCCGCCCGACACCGCCGCGGCCCGAGGCGCACGAGCGCTGTGCGACGCCTTCCACAGCCCTGCGATGGCTAACCACGTCATGCGGTCCTGGCTCTGGGCCGAGGCGTTCGCGATTGTCGAGGGGCGCACCGGGATCGACCATGAGCTGCTGTACACAGCCGCTCTGCTGCACGACATCGGGCTTGTCCCCTCCTACGACAACCACACGCTCGGCTACGAGGAGGCTGGCGGCTTCGTTGGCGAGGCGCTCACCGCCGGCGCCGGCTGGCCGGCTGACCGGCGCCGCCGCGTGAACGAGGTCATCGTCCGGCACAACTGGCCTGAGGTAGACCCTGCACAGGACATCGAGGGCTACCTGCTGGAGACGGCGACCGGACTGGACATCTCCGGCCGTCGCGACGAGGACATCCCACTCGCTTTCCGCCGCGAGGTGCTAAGCACCTACCCGCGCCTCAACCTTGCTGAGGAGTTCGGTGCCTGCGTACGGGATCAGGCCGCGCGCAAGCCGCACAGCCAAGCCCGCCGCCTCGTCGACGGCGGGCTCGACCGGAAGCTCGGCGAGAACCCGCTCGAACGGCTCTCCTCCTAACTCATCGACCGTTCCCAACGTCGAGAGGTTCGGGACGCGAACCCCCGTGAGCGGCGCGCCTCCCTGACACGGAGAGGCGGCCTCCTTCGGCGCCCTCAAAGGGGCGGTACCGGGCCGACGGCAGCACGGCTGCTGCCGACAACTGCCCGGCGCCGCTTACCGCCATCGGCCGGAAGACCCGGCGCACTTGGTCGTACACACGACTGGCACCGACCCGAACACGTCCGGCGAAGTGGCGGACGGCCTCGACGCCGGTGTCGTCACCGGCAGTCCCCTCGCCGCCACGCTACCGGAGCCGGCGATGGGCGAGCGGGTCACGCTGGTGGCGGGGGCGGCCAGCCGATCGGCGACGGGCGGCCGCGGTCCGGGCTCGGCCGGGAGGCCAGGGAACTGGGTACCCGATCCGCCCCGACTGAGTAGCCGCGCTCATGCCAGTTCCTGCCCGGTGCAGTGGAATCGGTCCATGGACACCCTCCCGGCCGGATCCGCTCCGGCACCGCACCACCGCGACGCGTGGAAGTTTCCGCTCGTCGCGACGGTGCTGCTGCCGCTCTGCCAGATCCTCTACTGGTCCGTCGCACTGGTGCGCGCGGTCGACGTCGACCAGTGCATGCCACGGGGCGCCTGTGGGCGGGACTGGGGCCTGCAGTACAACGTCGCCTACGGCCTGATGGGCGCGCAGTTCATACTCCTCACGGTCGCCTGGACACTGCCGCCCCGGACGCGCTGGGCTGCATGGCGCTTCGCCGCGTCCGCCGTGAGCGTGATGTGTGGCCTGGCATGCAGTGTGGTGGTCCAGGACTTCGGCTGAGGGCGCCTGCTGGCGCCCGATTCGTGCGCCCGGACTCCCGGCGGTGCGGGAGAGTCGGGTCGTTTCGTATCCGTCGGGTCGTGTTGTGGTGGATGATCGCGGTGTGCGTACGTGGTGGGAGGCGCGCCGTTCGGCCAGGCTGGCGCAGGTGGCGTACGGGCCGGAGTTCTTCGGTGCCGAACCGGTGGCCCGGCCTCGGTGAACTCGCCCGCGCGGTGACATTCACACCGCCGGGTCGGCGGGGTCCGCTCCGCCCGCGCGGAGGTGACCCGATCAACAGGTCGGCCGGCCTGGCAGAACACGCGTCCGCTCCGCCCGCGCGGAGGTGACCCGTCCGTGCCCGCTACGACACCCGCACCACCGACGTCCGCTCCGCCCGCGCGGAGGTGACCCGGCCGACACGGTGCTGCTGCCCGGCACGGCGTCGTCCGCTCCGCCCGCGCGGAGGTGACCCGCTGACGGCGGTCAGCACCGGGTCGCCGTTGGGGTCCGCTCCGCCCGCGCGGAGGTGACCCGGTAGCAGTGATCCCGTTAAGAAGTCATCTCATTTGGCGAGTCGGCGATAGCAGATGAGGGCTGCGGCGATGCTGGCGAAGGCAGCGAAGTGCTCGGCCTTCCGCCAGGACAGGTAGGAGCGGATGAACTCGGCAGGGTCGCCCCTCCCGGAGACGTATAGTGCGTCCCATGTCCAGCGAGCGGGGAGAGCCGGAAGCTCTCAAGAGCGCGAATCCAGCGACCTACGAGAGCGTGTGTGCCGCGATCCTGGTCTCGCTCGACTATGCCAACTTGGACATGGACTTCCCCCGCATCGTGCACTGGCTAAGGCAGCTGCCCGCAGGGGACCGCGATCGCCTCCTGGGCGAACTGGAGGCAATCGCCGCGGCTGATGCGATCCGCCGGGACGACGCGACGTACCTGCTGGACGACCTCGGGCTGCGCCACATCCACTGGGAGCAGCCCTAACAGCCATTTCACCTGGCGAGCTGGCGGTAGCAGATGAGGGCTGCGGCGATGCTGGCGAAGGCGGCGAAGTGGTCGGCCTTGCGTTCGTAGCGCCGGTGGAGCCGGCGGAAGCCGCCCAACCAGGCCATGGTCCTCTCGATCACCCAGCGGTGCCGGCCAAGGCGCGTGGAGGACTCGATGCCGCGGCGGGCGATGCGGGCGGTGATCTGGCGTCGCCGCAGGTAGGAACGAATGAAGCGATGGTCGTAGGCCTTGTCACCGTGCAGTTTGCCGGGCCTGCGCCGTCTGGGGCCGCGTCGCGAGCGGATCGGCGGGATGGCTTCGGTGAGCGGGATCAGGGCCTGACTGTCGTGGACGTTAGCGCCTGAGATTGCGAGCGAAAGTGGCAGGCCGGTACGTTCGGTGAGCAAGTGGATCTTCGAACCATACTTGCCCCGATCCACAGGATTCGGACCCGTCAGCTCCCCCTTTTCAGGGCGCGCATGTTGACCGAGTCGATCGCGCAGCGGGACCGGTCCAGCTCGCCGCGGCTGCCGAGCTCGTCCAGCAGCACCCGGTGGAGCTTGGCCCACACCCGGGCCTTGCTCCACTCGGTGAAGCGCCGGTGGGCCCGTCGGGCCGGACGGCCCGAAGCACGGTGGCAACTGAGCCCACGTGCATCCCGACGTCGTGACGAACACAATCGCCGCAAGCACCTCGCGATCCCCGTACCGCCGCCGACCACCGCCCTGCGGACGTGTTGGCGCAGTCGGCACCACCAACTGGAACAGCTCCCACAACTCGTCCGGCACCAGGCGCTCCACGATCACCACCCGCGAAGCCTACCCAGTTGCCCAAATGAGATGACTTCTTAGTAGCCACCGACCGAGTAGGTGGTGGGCGTTCGATCACCCGGGTACGTCGTCCGGAGGGAGCGTGGCCGGCGTCAGGGTTGGGTATCTGCACTCCGCCAGTTGTCGCTGTGGTGGGGGACATCGCATACCTTGCTGTGCCCGGCCGCGGCCAGCTCCGCCGCGAGCGGACGGCCCAGCAGGGCGCAGCAGCGGTCGCGCCGCCCGTTGGTGCACACCAGGGCCACCGGGCCGCCGACGTGCTCCGTTCCGAAGCCGGTGTGGTCACCGGCGCCCAGCGCCGCGAAGTCCAGATCCAGCAGCTCTGCCGGATCCGCCACCCCCGCCCGGCGCACCCAGCCGCGGCCGGGCACCGTGTGCGCCACGAGGACCTCGTGGCGTGCGGTCGGCAGGCAGTCGGCGTGCCGTCCGGGCCGCCGGATCAGGGCCACCCGCACGCCCGTCCCCGCCGCGGCCGCTTCCAGCGCCCGCCCGACCGCCGCGTCCAGGTGGCTCTCACCCAGCGCCTTCGCGCCCCACGGCCCGTTCTGCTCCACCAGCAGCCAGGTGGTCGCCACCGCCGCCGTCGCTGCCAGCGGCTCCGAAAGTTCACGCGACACGGTCGCACAGGTGCTCACCCCGGCAAGGCTACCCTCACCTGATCACCCTCACCCGGCTCACCCGAACGCGGCCCTCACCCGCTGTGCCACCTCCTCGTCCACCGTGTCGTACAGCGGCTCGGAGACGGTCGGGAGGTCGGCGAACTCCAGGTGGATGCTGCGGACGACATCGGCGAACAGCTCCGAGTAGAGCACCCAGTCCTCGGGGCACGGGGTGCTCAACTCCAGCGAGAGCAGCTGGGACTCGTTCGGCAGCGGCAGGTGCACCTGGATCACCGAGGTGGTCAGCGTCCCGTCGACGAGCGGGACCGCCAGGCCGTCCAGCGGGGTCGACCCGTCGTCGACCGGGGTCGCCACGGCGTCGATCACCGCCACCGCCCGCCCGGCCGGCAGCTCGATCGCCGTCACCTCCGCCTTCGGTCGGGACAGGGCCAGGCGGGTGAGCAGGAAGTCCACCGCGCCCGGGTACTCGGTGCCGACCAGGGGGCACACCGAGGCCACGATCGACGCCGTGCTGGGGCGGCCGTCCACGTCCACCAGGCACATCCCGGCGTGGATCACCCCGGCCTCGGCCATCGGCGGGATCAGCTCGGCCAGCGCCACGGCCCAGCGCACCCGCGTCTCCTCGGAATGGGAGGCCAGCACCTCGCAGACCAGCTCCCAGAGCTCCTCGGCCACCTGGTCGTCGGTGCCCAGCACCGGGACCTCGTGGAAGGCGGGCGGGACGACGAAGCGGATCTGGAGCCGGGTGTCCTCGGTGGCTGTCGGAATGTCGGACATCGGGCCTTCCACGGCGGTCATGAGGGCTTGCGGATCCGGTTGCGGACGTCCAGCCAGGACGGCGGGACGGGGACCGGGACGCCGTACGCGCGGGCCTCGACGAGCAGGTCGAGGTAGGCGGCGGCCCGGTCGCGCAGGCCGGAGCGGCGCCAGGTCCAGTGCGTCTTCAGCGCGGGGAGGGCGGTGAGCGCACAGGTGGCCACCAGGCCGCCGATGACGAGGATGGACTGCCGGCGCTGCTCGGAGTAGGTGAAGTCCGAGCCGAGAACACCGACCATCACGGACACGACGAGGACCAGGGCGAAGATCTTGCTCCACGTCGATCTCCGGCGGACGGTGCGTTTCTGCGCGGTGAGCAGCCCCCGGACCGCCTGCTCGTCCAGGAAGTCGACACCGTACGGAGCCCCGAGTTCACGGGCCCGGCCGGCCAGTGCCCAGTGCTGTGCGAGCGCGGCCGGAGGCAGCACCGGGAACTTGGGGTCGATCACGGCGCCGGCCGGCCACCACGAGCCGGGCTGCGCGGCGACGCCGGGCGGGGGAACCGGGGAGGTGTACGGGACCGGACCGGTGGGGTGTGCGGTCGGTGGCTGCGGAGCGGCCCGGGCACCTTCCTCCCGTACGGCCCGATCGGCATCGGCTCCCCACTCGGCGGGAATCCGGACCGTCAGCCCCGCGCGCCTGGCGTGGTTCAGCAGCCCGATGTACGCGGTGAAGTGCACCGAGGCGGTCTGCTTGCTGGAGCTGCGGCCCGTGCCCCGCAGCCAGACCGCGATTCCGGCCGGAATCCCCAGGATCGCCGCTGCCCAGTTGCCGGTGACCAAGGAGACCACGATGCCACCGAGGACGAGGAGACCCGCGGCTTCGTCGTGCCAGTCCTGCTGATCCCGCTTCCGCAGGTGCTTGATCACCACGTTGCGGGCCACGTCGTCGTTCAACAGGGTGACCCCGTAGAGCGTTTCGGCCCGCCGCGCCGCCTCGGCGACCTCGGGTACGGCGGCGAGCTGTCCGCCCGAAACCGGCAGCGTCACATGGAGGTCCTTGACCATGAGCTGCTCCTCTCTCAGCCGACGGCGTTCAGGAACGGTGCGGACGCCGGTCGGTACGCGGGCTTCGGGAGCGGTCCCGGGGCCTCGACGTGGGACTCCCGGGCCTTCTCCTTCTTCTCGTCCTGGTAGAAGCCGTAGGCGAGTCCGTTCGCCTTGTTCGTGATGGTGACCGCGCGGGGATCCACTTCGACGCCTGCCTTCTTGAGCCCGCCGACGATGGCCTTGGTCGATATCGGGTTCACGGTCTTCTCGAACAGGCCTGCGCCGGCGGCCGAGGTGCGCTCGGCAGCGCCGGCTCCCTCGGCGGCCACCGACGTCCTGATGTTCTTGATCGGGGCCCGGACCACCTTGTTGACGACGCCCACACCCTGAACTTTCGTGATCGACTTTCCGGCGGTGGCGAAGCCCTTGATGGCGCCGACACCGGGGATCACCCCGAGTCCGTCCATTCCGATCTTCAGCCAGGAGACGTCCTGTCCGCGGGACTTGGCGATGCCGTGCCCGGCCATCGCGGCCGCACTGGTCAGCATGGCCGCGGCACCCAGGATCGGGCCGGCCCCGGGGATCACCAGGGCCGCGATCGCCAGTCCGGCCGAAATCTTGGACAGGTCGTCGGCGTGCTCGGCCAGGAAGTCCAGCGACTTCTGCCAGGCGTGCTCCACCTTGTCCAGCATCCGCTTGAGGAAGCTCGGGTCCGGCGGGTGGTGGCGGGACGCCTCCATGATCGCCTTGGCGGCCGCCTCGGCCTTGTTCTTGTGATCCGCGAGTTGCTTGTGGCCGTTCGCGATCACCTCGTCGAGCTGGTGCGCGAGCTGCTGCTGGGCCTGGAGTTTGGCCTCGAAGTCGGCCTTGGCCTTCGTCCGGGCCGCCGCGTCGGTGGACTGCGCGGAGGCGTCGAGGGCCTTTCCCGCGCTGTCGCACTGGACGTTCATGTCGCCCAGTCGGGAGCGCAGTTCGACGGCCTGGGCCTCCATGGTCCGGCCGGTGGAGAGCAGTCCGGTGAGCTGGGTGTGCCAGGCCTTGAGGGCCCGGGAGCAGGCGGCCATCGATTCGTGGCCCTGGGTGAGGTACTTGGGCAGTTCGCCCAGTTTGCCGGCGAAGTTGCGGGCCGCCTCGCCCTGCCAGGCGCTGCCCTCGGAGCCGAGGTCGGCGAGCGCGTGGCGCAGTTCCTCCAGTTCGCGGGCGACGGCGTCGACGTCCGCGTACATCTTGGCGATGGCCGGGAGGTCCCCCGGGGCCGGGCAGAAGCCGAGGCCCGGCCAGTTCTTGTCACTCATGGTGGAAGTCAGTCCCCTGGGTGTTGGCTCAGGTCGCGCCGAGGCCCTTGGCGGTGCCCTGCTCGTTGTCCCCGTAGTTCTTGAGCGAGGCGTCCAGGCCCTCGCGCAGGCCGTGGGCGAGCTTGGCCATCCGGCCGATGCCGCCGTGCCAGTGGTCCTCGAAGCCCTTGCAGGCCGAGTCGAGCCGCTCGGTGCCCAACTGCTTGCCCTTTCCGAGGTTTTCGAGGCTCTTGGCGACCGCCCCCATGCGGTTGCCGCATTCGTCGAGCTGTTTGGACACCGTTCTCATCCGGCCCATGTCGATCTTGAACTCTTCGGCCAACTCCCCGTCCCCCCATGGTGTGTGATGCGATATGGAGCACCTGTTTGATAAATAACCTATAAGTGGGCGAAGTTCGAGCCGTGCCGGGGAATTGGAGATCGCCTTCCGCGTTCCCGGTCGGACGGACGCGGGCGGGGGAAGAGCGGAGGGGTAGCGGATGCACGTCGCGCCCCGTGTTCCGCCTTGAGCGCGGTCATCTCGACCCCACCGACAGGGCCGAGCACGTGGAGCTGATCCCTGGTTCGGCCGCTGGCGCCACCTGGCCGACCCCCGTCCGCGTCGGCGAGTTGGATACGCAGGCCCGGCACGCCGAGACCTCACCGGCTGACGGTGAGGGTTTCGGCGTGCCGGTGGAGGGCGGCCTCGAAGTCCACGTCCCAGGGGCGAACGCCCCGAACGGTGCGTCTAATGCTTCTTTGCTCCACGAGATGAAGAACAGTTGCAGCTGCGATCAGAGACAAGCCGACAAGAAATCGGCTGGCCCTGTAAAGGTGGGCTAGATATCTCGACGACCGCGATCAGGAATCCGGTCAGTATTTCAAATGCAATGATCTTCTGTCGCACGGGGTATCTCCATCTTCGATCAGGCAAGAGGACCCAGATCCGAGGCCGCCCCGGTCCCGGACACATTAACGGCCAGATCTCGGGCTGCCGTACCGTTTGCCCTGTCGACACCGGCTCTGCCGCGCCGCCGATCCCTTGCCGCAAGGCTGGGCTAGAAATCTTTGATTCGCATGTTTCACCTTCGGATGGCACGTCATGGGCGGTTTCTTGAAGATCTTTTGGCGAGTCTATGGGAAAACCGCAGGTCTGACTGTGCGTCATCGATTAGAAAGCTGCCGGGCTAGGCCAAAGGTTCCTCATGCTCATTGATCCTGATCGGTAACCCACCCGAGACCGTTGGGGCAGGGGCAGGGGCAGGGGCAGGGAGAGGGTGGTGCGCGGCCGGGGCCGGCTTGCTTGTCGTAACGACGCTGTTCTCCAGTGCACGTTGCGGGCGACGTAGCGCAGCAGGCCGTCGGGGACGACTGCGCCGCCGGGGCTTTCGAAGCGGTGGTAGACCTTCGGCAGGAAGCCCAGCGGCGCGCACTAACTGGGCGTTTCGTCCCTGGTTTCGAGGCTCAGGTTCCGCGCCAGGTCGGGGTGGTTTCGCCGGTGAGTCGGCGGGTCATGAGGGCGATCATTGCGACGTGGACCATGGCTTCGGAGCGTTCGGGTAGGGCCTCGTAGTCGCGGGCCAGGCGCCGGTGGTTCATGAGCCATCCAAAGCTGCGTTCGACCACCCAGCGGCGGGGTTGGACGACAAATCCCCT
>NZ_JBEXWT010000050.1:0-66977 GCF_040629945.1 Kitasatospora sp. NPDC005856
GGCTCGATCGTCGGCACCCGCGAGGACCTCGCCGAGGTCTTCCGGCTGCACGCCCTCGGCCGCACCCGGGTGATCCGCGAAACCCGCCGACTCGACGACGTGAACGCCTGCTTCGACGAGGTCCTGGCCGGAAAGGTCTCCGCCCGCCTGGTCTTCGACCTGCGCGGCTGAACTCCGGGCCGCGCCCCCAACCCTGCTCAACAGACACGAAAGGGAACACCATGGACAGGATGACGGCGCAGCGGCGGATCGTGGTGGGCGTCGACGGATCGGCGTCCTCCCGGGCCGCCCTGCGGTGGGCGGCACGGCAGGCCGCCCTGGTCGGTGCCACGGTCGAGGCGGTGATCACCTGGGAGTACCCGGCCGTCTACGGCTGGGGTGTGCCCGTGGCCGAAGCGGACGACGCGGAGATCGCCGCGTACGCCGGAAAGACGCTCGCCGAGGCCGTCGCACAGGAGGTCGGCCCGCAGTGCCCGGTCGAGGTGCGCGAGCGGGTGGAGTGCGGCAACGCCGCCCAGGTCCTGTTGAAGGTCGCCGAGGATGCCGAACTCCTGGTCCTCGGCAACCGCGGCCACGGGGGCTTCGCCGGAGCGCTGCTCGGCTCGGTCAGCCAGCACTGTGTCCACCACGCCTCGTGCCCGGTCGTCGTCGTCCGGGACACCGGGCACGAGCAGACCGAGCACACCGGGCACGCCGAGGGGCCGGCCGCCGGACGGTGACCCGCAGGTCAGGAACTCCAGGGAGCGTGGTCCGCGATCCGCTCGATCTGTGCGTCCCACAGGTCGCTCAGATGCTCCGTCCAGGTCTCGGCCAGCCTGTCGAGACTCTTGGGGGCGGTACCGCGGACGACGTTCTCGGTCACGATGTGCGTGCCGTCCTCGGCGGCACCGAACAACCAGGCCTGGTACAGCTGCACGCCTGCGCCGATACCCAGCCATCCGATCCTGTGGGGTGGATCGCTCTCCCCCAGGAGGACCTCGAACCGGTGCCCGTGCCACTGCACGGTGAACATCTCCGCGAGAGCGTCGATGCTCACCTCGGTGACGCCCGGGGACCACATCGGCCACTGCGCCAGATCGGTGAGCAGCGCGAAGGCCCGATCGGGGGCGGTGCGCACCACGGCCTTGCGCTGGAAGAAGCAGTGCGCGTCGCCGGGTGAGAAGCCGGCCGGCCAGTGGATGTCCGGATGGGCGCCGGGAGCGTCGTGCATCTGGTGTTTCCCTTTCGCGCTGCTGCGGTGCCGGTGCGTGGCCGGGGTTGTCGACCCGGAGGCCGCTCGTACCTTCATGGTGTGCGACGGGCCGGAGTCGCACATACGTCATCTGACTGGTCGGGCGCTACCGGCCTCCGCCGCTCTCCTGGTCGGTGAGGGAGTCGAGGGCGTCGCGCAGCGCCGTCCGGGAGCTGATGCCGAGTTTGGGGTAGATCTGGTACAGGTGTGTGCCGACGGTACGGTGCGAGAGGATCAGCCGCTCGCCGATCTGCTTGTTGGTCAGCCCACTGGCCGCGAGTCTGGCGATCTGCATCTCCTGGGCGGTGAGGTCGGCGGCTCTCGCCTGGGCGACGGCGGGGCCGGCGGGGCCGGCGTAGCCCGCGGCGCGGAGTTCGGCGCCGGCGCGTGCGCTCCAGGGGGCCGCGCCGAGCTGCTCGAAGGTCTCCAGAGCGGCGGCCAGCTGGTCGCGCGCCCCCTTCGTGGAGCGCTGGCGTCGCAGGCGCTCACCGTAGAAGAGCCGCACCCGGGCGACGTCGAAGGGCCATTGCTCGCGCTCGGCGGGGGCGAGTGCCCGCTCGAAGAGTGCGAGGGCATCGGCGCCGGGTGTCACCAGGGCCTGGGAGGCCAGGACGAGGAGTTCCAGCCGGGGGGAGAGGCCGGCCATCGCGGATTCGCGCATGGCGGTGGCGTGGGCGACGGCCTGCTCGGTCCTGCCGGTTCTGAGGGCCGCTTCCACGAGATCCATCGCACCCCACATGGCGTGGGGAACGTAGGGGGCGATGGTGCCGGCCGGACTGAGGTTGGTGGCGTGACGGTACGCGGTGTCGAAGTCACCGCTGCCCAGCGCGGCGAGGGCCCTGGCGTGCATGGCGAAGTAGCGGGCGCCGTGGGCACCGCGTGGTGTGGCCCACCGGTTGATCTCCGCGGTGAGTGCCTCGCTGGTGGCGACGTTGCCCCTGGCGGCCGCGACGAGTGCCTGGACGTACTGGAGTTCCCAGGCGAAGAACCGGTACCCGTGCTCCTCGCACAGGGCGAGACCGTCGCCCGCCAGACTGGTCGCGTCGTCCCAGCGGCCGAGGAGGTAGTAGTCCAGGCCGAGGTGCATCATCGCGCCCAGGCGGCGGCGTACCGGTGTGGCGCCGACGCGGCCCTGCTCCACCAGGCGCACGTTCGCCTCGCGGACGTCGGCCAGGCGATCGGGGTACACCGAGGCGGTGCCGAGGCGCACGATCCGGGTGGGGTCGTCGCCGATGCTCCGCCGGAGCGCGTCGAAGCGTGTCATTCCGCCGGGACCGGTGCGGGCCGGGTCGGCGAAGGTCCGGGCGAGCACCCACAGGAGGTCGGGTGGAGCGGGGGTCAGCCGCTCCAGGGCTTTGAACAAGGGTTCCCACAGATGGGCTGCGCCGCCGTACCAGCAGAGCAGGACGAGGCTGTGGAGGGCGTCGACGAGGGCGGCGTCGGACGCGTCGTAGCCGTGGTCGCCGTTCTCGATCGCACCGACCAGCAGGCGGTGCGCGGTCTCGATGTCCCCGTCCTTGTTGATGAGCAGGAAGGCGGAGGCGGTCGCGGCGTGCAGGGAGTCCTGGCCACTGGGTGCGGCGCGTCGGGCGCTCGCCAACAGCCTTGAGGCGTCGACCAGTTCCCCGCCCGCTTCGGTTCCGATGTAGGCGGCCTCCGCCAGTCGGCGGCTCTCGTCGGCCCGGTCGGGGCTGAGGGTGGCCGCGCGCGTGAGGGCGGCCACCGCGCCGAGCGCGTCGCCGCGCCGCATGCGCAGGTGGGCGGCCTGTTCGAGGAGGAGGGCGACGTTCTCGTCGGGGTGCACGGCCGACTCTCCGAGGTGCCAGGCGCGCCGTTCGGGGTGGTCGAAGAGAACGTCCGCGAGCGCCCGGTGCGCCCTGCACCGGTCGGAGGAGGTGGACTGCGCCACGACCGCCGAGCCGATCAGCGGGTGCCGGAACGACATCTGTCGGGTACCGGCCGTCACCGCCACGAGCCGGTCGCGCTCCGCGGGGGCGAGGTCGTCGAGGACGGCCCGGCCCGCTGCCGCGGCCTCGATCGTTCGCAGGTCCCCGATGCCGTCGAGCGCGGCGATGAGCAGCAACTCCCGTGTCGGCGCGGGAAGTTCGGACACGCGCGTGGCGAACAGCGTCTGGAGGCGTTCGTTGAGGGGGAGTACGGAGGGCACCGCCCCCAGTGTCCGGCGCGCCTCGCGGCTCAGGGCCGCGGGTAGTTCCACCAGTGCGAGCGGATTGCCGTGGGCTTCCGTCACGACGCGCCGCCGTACCGCGGGTGAGACCTCGGGGTGTACGAGGGCGAGCAGTCGGGCGGCCGAGGCATCGTCCAGTGGCTGCAGGCAGTGCTCGGTCAGGCCGCTGGACTCGAAGAAGCTGTCGGAACCGGTCCTGCTGGCCGCGATGAAGCCCACGTTGCTGCCGACGAGCCGTCGTGCCACGAAACCGAGCACGCCGGTCGTTGCCCGGTCCATCCACGGCAGGTCGTCGACCATCACCAGGAGCGGAGTCTCGACGGAGATCAGCCGGAGCAGGAGCAGCACGGCGGTGGAGGCCAGGAGGCGGTCCGGCGTGGGGCCGCTGCCGATTCCGACCGCGACCCGCAGCGCATCGCGGTGGACGGGATCCAGGACCTCGAAGTCGTCGAACAGCGGCACCAGCAGCTGGTTGAGTCCGGCGTAGCTGATGTCCGCCTCGAACTGCACGCCTCGGGCCCGCAGAACCCGGACGCCCTTGCGGGTGGCGCCGTCGGCGAGGGCGTTCAGGAGCGCCGTCTTGCCCACTCCCGCCTCGCCCGTGAGCAGCATGGCCGCGCCCCGGATCACGGAGTCGCTGAAGAACGAATCGAGGTACGCCAAGTCGGCGTCCCGGCCCACCAACTGCGTCGGGGGCAGGGCAGCCGTGGCGACCGGGCTGTTCATCGAGCTGCCTCCAAACGGCCACGACGTGGGAGAAGCCCGGCTCTGCCCCCGACTCCGTTCCGTCATGCAATCATCCGAGTGTGACGACTGTCCACTCGCTGTGAGGATTCCGAGCACGGTGGTGACGGCGGGTTTGAGTGGTCGTCAGGTCGAAGCCCCGTCCGGATCGGCGGCGCGGGCGAGTCGGGCGGCGAGCCTGCGGGCGCCGCGGCGGAGCCGCTGCTCGCCGAGCTCCGGCAGCAGCGCGGACACGTGCTCGGCCGCGAGTGCGGCGAGCAGCGCGTGTGCGTCGTGCTCGGGGTCCGGGGCGCCGGCGCGGGTGAGCAGGATCGTCGCGTGGCGGTGCCAGAAGCGGTAGGCGCCGACCTGGTAGCGGGCGCCGCTGCCCGCCGTCTCGGACATCCGCACCAGGTCGAGGTGGGCGAGCAGGTAGTCCAGGTAGGCCGTCACGAAGGCCGTCAGCCGCTCGGCCGGGTCCGGCTCCGGGGTGCCTCCTGGTCCGGGCCCGGGCCCGAGCGGTGCGGGTCCGCGCAGGATCGCGTCCTGGAGCACCCGCTCGCGGGCGTCCAGCAGGGCCACCCCGAGCCCGGCCTTGCTGCCGAAGCGCCGGAACAGCGTGCCCTTGCCGACGCCCGCCGCTGCCGCGACCTGGTCCATCGAGACCGCCGCCACCCCGTGCTCGGCGAAGAGCCGGGCGGCCGCCTCCAGTACGGCGGCCCGGTTGCGGGCGGCGTCGGCGCGCTCGGCAGGGGGCGGGGTGCGGAGCAGTTCGAGCGGGGCGGAGGCGCTGCCCGTCGGTCCGTCCGGGGGGATTGCAGAAGCGGACTGCGGTCCGCTACGGTCGTGAGCCATAACCGGACTATAGTCCGAATCTCAAGGAGGTAGTGGCATGACCGCGCTGATCACCCGGGACGACCTCGTGGCCGCGATGGAGAGCGACTCCGTCACCGTCGTCGACACCCTCGGCGGCGAGTACTACGCCATGCAGCACCTGCCCGGCGCCATCGCCCTCGTCCGCGCCGACGTGGACACCCTGGCGCCCACCCTGCTGCCGGACCTCGACGCCGCGATCGTCACGTACTGCTCCAACCCCGCCTGCCCCAACAGCGGCCAGGTCGCCGAGCGGCTCACCGCCCTCGGCTACACCAACGTCCGCAAGTACCGTGAGGGCATCCAGGACTGGACCGAGGCCGGCCTGCCGGTCGAAGCCGCCTGATCGCAGCGCCCGCCCGCGGGTGGGGAGGGGCCGCACAGGGGACCGCCCCCTCCCCACCCGCGGGACCGGTCACCTCCCCCCTCCGGCGTAGGGTGAGAACATGCGGTCGGTCCGCAGAGTTCAGCGGTTCCCCCGGCCGGGTACCCGGCTGTGGCCGGTCCCGTTCCTGATGGCGGTCCTGCTGGTCCTGCTGTCGGGAGGCCCGGGCCTCGTCGCCACCCGGGTCGCGTCCGCCCAGCCTTCCCTCCCCGGCCTCTGTGCGCTGCTGCCCGAGGGGTTCTCCACGCCCTCCCTGCCGCCCGGCCCCGCCGCGGACGGCCTCGTCGACGCCTGCCTCGCCACCCGGGTGCTCGACCCGGCCACCAGCTACGGCCTGCTCTTCACCATCCGGCAGTACCAGACCACCGACCAGGCCCACCAGGACATCGCCACCTTCGCGGGCACCACGCGCTCGGACGTCCAGCAGGCCCCGAGCACCAGGTTCGGCGAGGAGGGCGTGGAGGGGACGTACACCCAGCAGGCGGCCGCCGACTACGGCGTGACCGGCTACGACCAACTGGCCTTCCGCCGCGGCTGCTACACCGTGTACGGCCAGAACGGCGCGGAGAACGCCGGTGCCGCGGCCCCGGTCGCGATGGACCCCGGGCTCGTCCAGGCCACTGCCCAGGCCGTCGACGACCAGCTCAAGGCGATGCCGCCCTGCGCCGGCGCCGCCGCCCCCGCCGCGCCGGCCGCCCCCGCCCTGGCGGCGGGCCTGGCCTGCGACACCGCCTCCCTGCAGGACACCGGGCAGGTGCTCTGCACGGCGTCGGTCTCCAACGAGGCCCCGGGCGCGCGGATCGTCTACGACTGGACCTTCGACGGGCAGGCGCAGCCCGCCGACACCGGCGACACCCTCACGCTCGACCAGGTCGCGGTCGGATCGCACCAGGTGGCGGTGGTCGCCCGGGACGTCCAGAACAACCTGAGCGCCGCGCCGCAGAGCGTGTCCTTCACCCGCGCACCCGCCGCGTCCTCCAGCGGGACCCCAGGCGCCCCCGCCGCCCCAGGCGCTCCCGGTGCCCCCGGCCTCGGCGCCGGCAACGGTCCGGGC
Organism: Kitasatospora sp. NPDC005856; assembly: GCF_040629945.1. NCBI lineage: Bacteria > Bacillati > Actinomycetota > Actinomycetes > Kitasatosporales > Streptomycetaceae > Kitasatospora > Kitasatospora sp. NPDC005856. The sequence continues at coordinate 6,455 of NZ_JBEXWT010000050.1, forward strand.
CCCACCCCTACCGGCGGCCACGGCGTCAGCCCGGGCCTCGTGGTCGGCGGATCGGCCCTGGCGATCGGGACCGCGCTCGGCCTGCTCGCCCTGCTCAAGCACCGTCGCCGCGCCCGCCCCGCCCCGGCCGGCGCGCACCCGGCCCCGGCGCCGCCCGCCCCGCCCACCCCGGCCGCCGCCACCGTCCCGGTGCCCCCGCCGGTCCGGCGCGGCCGGCAGGACGACCCGCAGGTGACGCTCACCGTCCGGCTCAGCCCCTCGGTCCGCACCCGCGACCACTACGGCGAGGACGACGTCCACCTCTGGGGCGACGGCGTCGACCTGCTGTTCGCCGAGTACGACGTCCAGGTGAGCCCGCCCCCGTGGGTGCTCGACGAGGTCGAGGAGGACCCGGCCGGCACCGGGCAGCAGCACCCGTTCACGGCCCGGTCCATCACCGGGCCGGGGACCGGCGGCCAGGAGTGGGTCGCCCGTGCCGAGACCCATGTGCCGAGCATGCGCTACTCGTTCGCGGACGGCCGGACCGTCTTCCCGCACCGGCTGCGGGACGCCGGTGCCGCCCCGGCCGTCGGGCCCGTCCGGCCGCCGCACACCCAGGTGGTGATCAAGGCCGGGTGGAGCGACCAGGACCACGCGCTGACCGTCTGGGCGGCCCTGGACGTGACGGTCCGCAACACCACGACCGGCGAGACCCGGCGCATCCCGCGGGTCGCCAGCCCGCCCCGGACCGTCCAGGTGGTGGGCGCCCGGCCCCGGCTCGAACTCTGGGCCGACCCGGACAGCCAGGGCTGCGCCGACGGCACCAGCACGATCCGGGTCGAGCCCGCGCTGTTCCTCTTCGGTCAGGACGCCGCCGGGCGGGACCGCCTCTACTCGGGCGGCCTGGAGCTCCTCGGCCTCCCGGACAAGGCGAACGTCCCCGGACCGGACACCCCGTCCGAGCAGAACGCCCTCCGCTTCACGGACTACTTCGAGCCGACCAAGGACCCCGTCGGGCCGGACCGCGCGGGCCTGCGCCAGGGCGTGACCCTGCGCTGCCGCTTCCACCTGCGCGACACCGCCATCCGCAAGCTGGAGACCGCGCCGCAGGGCGGCTACCCGCTGAGCTTCAACGCCCGTCCGACCGGCTACGGCCTCGGCCAGGAGGCCACCGCCGGCGACTTCGACTGGATGGCGAGCGAGCACCACAAGGCCTGCCGGGCGAACATCCCGCAGGTGCCGCCGGAGCGGGTCCAGCCGGTCGTGCTCACCCTGCTGCCCTCGACCGTCCGGCTCGACCTCGACGTGGTCGACCTGCCCCGCTACGACGGGCCGGCCAAGGACCTCTGGCGGGTCCGGGTCTCCGGCACCGTCCGCTCCTTCGCCGACCGGATCGTCCGGGGGCCGGACATCCGCCGCGACCGGCCGACCGGCGTCGGCGGCGTCCAGGCCAAGGTCGAACACTGGTACCTGGCACGGGAGTCCCGGCCGCCCACCGTCCCCAAGCTGCGCGCCTGGGACCCGGTGCCGCTGGACCTGCCGCCGGTCGACGTCGACGACGTGGACGAGCAGGGCCGACTGACCTTCGCCGTCCCCGCCGACGAGGGCGAACCGGACGACCCGGCCGGGACGACCCACCCCTGGTACGACTACGACCACTGGAGGAAGGGCTTCGACCCGGCCACCCGCTACCTGCGCGGCCAGTGCACCCGGGTGACCTTCACCCTGCACACGGACCTCGACGAGGAGGACCACCGCCAGGTCGCCCTCTGGCCGCCCTGCAAGATCTACGCCTACGTGGACTGGGGCCGCTCCGTCTTCGACAGCCTCGACGACCTCTGGGACAACCTGACGTGGAAGCCGCCGGACTTCACCGGACACGCCTCGGTCGGCCTCGTCGACGTCCGGGGCAAGGAGATCCGGGCCGGACTGATGCCCTGGGCCGGGCTGCCCGAGGGCCCCGGCTACCTCAACGACGACGGCGAGCCGGTCCACGAGTTCCACCTCTGCCGCGCCTGGGACATCAGCCACGAGGAGTACTGCGCGGCCCGGGCGCGGATGAACGAGTGGAAGCGGGAGTCGGACCTCGGGAACCTGATCTACGGGCTGCTCGGCACCGGCGCCGCACCCCGGACCGGGAACTGCGTCACCTTCGTCGTCGACCTGACCGCCCACGCCGACGTCGTCCTGCCGCAGCTGCGGGGCACCGACCGCCCGGGCAACGTCGACCTCGCCGCCGCCGGCCGGCGGGTGGAGCACAACCCGCGGTACAAGGGCGAGTTCTTCCCCGGCCACCCCTGGGACTACGGCCCCCGCACCACCCCCGGACTCGTCCACCTCGACAGTGAGCTCAGCCACTTCGAACCCGAGTGGAAGACCGGCCCGCCGGCGCCGCCCCTGCCACCCGAGCCCGAACCCGGCGGCCCGCACCGCCCGCCGCCGCCCGACACCAACCGCCCCGGCCCGCTGCGCCCCAAGGGCTGACCCCGCCGTCAGCCGAGCGGAATCCGGACCCCAGGGTGCGGAACGGGTCGCGCGCCCCCGACCCCGATCACGCGATGTGCCGGGCGGCGGCGCGGCCGGCCTGCCGGCCGCTGAAGAGGCAGCCGCCGAGGAAGGTGCCTTCGAGGGCGTTGTAGCCGTGGAGGCCGCCGCCGCCGAAGCCGGCGACCTCGCCGGCGGCGTAGAGGCCGCCGACGGGGCGGCCGTCGTGGCCGAGGGCGCGGGAGTCGAGGTCGGTCTGGATGCCGCCGAGGGTCTTGCGGGTGAGGACGTGGAGCTTCACGGCGATGAGGGGCCCGTTGGCGGGGTCGAGGATGCGGTGGGGAGCGGCGGTGCGGCCGAGGCGGTCGCCGAGGTAGCGGCGGGCGTTGCGGATGCCCTGGACCTGGGAGTCCTTGCTGTAGGGGTTGGCGATCTGGAGGTCGCGCGCGGCGATCTGGCGTCGGACGGCCGCCGGGTCGAGCAGTGGTTCGGCGGTCAGCCGGTTCATTCCGGCGATGAGGTCGTCGAGGGTGCGGGCGACGACGAAGTCCTCGCCGTTGCGCTTGAAGGCCTCGACCGGTGCGGGCGCCCCGCGGCCGATCAGGCGGGTGCGCAGGAAGGCGACGCGGTCCTTGCCGGTGATGTCGGGGTTCTGCTCGGATCCGGAGAGCGCGAACTCCTTCTCGATGATCTTCTGGGTGAGGATGAACCAGGAGTGGTCGTACCCGGCGATGTCCTCGGTGGTGCGCAGGTGCCGCAGGGTGGCCAGGGTGTCGTAGCCGGGCAGGCACGGGTCCGGCAGGCGTCGGCCCAGGGCGTCGAACCAGAGCGGGGACGGGCCGGGCAGGACGCGGATGCCGTGGCCGGGCCAGACCGGGTTCCAGTTGTGCAGGCCCTCGGTGTAGTGCCACATGCGGTCGCGGTTGACCAGCCGTGCGCCCGCCCGCGCGCTGATGTCGAGCATCCGGCCGTCCACGTAGGCGGGGACGCCGGTGACCATGTGCGAGGGCGGGTTGCCCAGGCGTCGGGGCCAGTGGCGCCGGATGAGGTCGTGGTCGGCGCCGATGCCGCCGGTGGTGAGGACGACGGCCTGCGCGGTGAGTTCGAACTCGCCGGTGACCTCGCGGTTGGTGGCGGCGCCGCGCGGACCGTCGTCCGCGGCCAGGAGAGCGCCGCGCACTCCCTGGACGACGCCGCCGCTGACGACGAGTTCGTCCACCCGGTGGCGGTGGTGGAAGGTGAGCCTGCCGGTGGCGGCGGCCTGGTGGGCGCGGCGGACGAAGGGGGCCACGACGCCGGGCCCGGTGCCCCAGGTCACGTGGAAGCGGGGCACGGAGTTGCCGTGCCCGTCCGCGCGCAGGCCGCCGCGCTCGGCCCAGCCCACGGTCGGCAGGAAGGTGATGCCGTGTCCGGCCAGCCAACCGCGCTTCTCACCGGCCGCGAAGTCGACGTAGGCCCGGGCCCAGCGCACCGCCCAGGAGTCCTCGTCGTCGAGCCGGTCGAACTGCGCGCTGCCGCGCCAGTCGTTCCAGGCCAGCTCGACGGAGTCCTTGACGCCGAGTCGGCGCTGCTCGGGGGAGTCGACGAGGAAGAGCCCGCCGAACGACCAGAACGCCTGGCCGCCCAGGTCGGCGGGGCCCTCCTGGTCGACGAGGGCCACGCGGCGGCCGCGGGCGGTCAGCTCGTGTGCGGCGACGAGGCCGGCGAGACCGGCTCCGACGACGATGACATCGGTGTCCATGGCTGGTGTTCCTTGTTCGCGGTGCGGAAGGGGCCCGGCCGGCCCCGTGGTGCGGGCGCCGCTGTGCGGGGCGGTGGGAGGCGGCGGTCGCGTGACGGCCTTCGCAGGGGATGTCGCTTCTCCCTGGGCTATGTACGTTAGAACATAAGTGCCGGAGGCGATAGGCCCCGGCCGGCCCGGAAGGAACCGAGCATGACCGACCCCACCGCGCCCGCCCGTTGCTGCATGCCGTCCGGAGGCGGCACCGCGACGCCCGCTCCGCCGACGCCGCCGTCACCGCGCCGGACGGCCGCCGCCGACGACGGGACGGTGCTGCTGCCCGGCGGCGAGTTCCTGATGGGCACCGACGACGCCGAGGGGTTCCCCGGTGACGGGGAGGGTCCGGTGCGCCCGGTGCGGCTGGACCCGTTCCGCATCGACGTCCACGCCGTCACCAACGACCGGTTCGCCGAGTTCGTCGCCGACACCGGCCACCGCACCGACGCCGAGCGCATCGGCTGGTCCTACGTCTTCGCGGCCTTCCTGCCCGCCGGGCTGCGCCGCGGCGCGCCGCGCCCCGAGCGCACCCCCTGGTGGTGCGGGGTGCGGGGCGCGGTGTGGAACCGCCCCGAGGGCCCGGGCAGCGGCGTCGAGGAGCGGGGCGACCACCCGGTGGTGCACGTGTCCTGGAACGACGCGGCCGCGTATGCCTCCTGGGCCGGCAAGCGGCTGCCCACCGAGGCGGAGTGGGAGTACGCGGCGCGCGGCGGCCTGGAACAGGCCCGTTACCCCTGGGGCGACGAGCTGGACCCGGCGGGGGAGTACCGCTGCAACATCTGGCGCGGAACCTTCCCCGCCAGGAACACCGCCCTCGACGGCCACCGCGGCACCGCCCCCGTCGACGCCTTCGAGCCCAACGGCTTCGGCCTGTACAACACGTCCGGCAACGTCTGGGAGTGGTGCGCCGACCGGTGGACCACCGACCACCCGGCCGAGCGCCCGCTGGTCAACCCCACCGGCCCCGCGGCCGGTGCCGAGAGGGTCATCCGGGGCGGTTCCCACATGTGCCACAGGTCCTACTGCAACCGCTACCGCGTCGCCGCCCGCACCGCCAACAGCCCGGACAGCTCCAGCGGGCACGCGGGCTTCCGCTGCGCCGCGGACGCGTGAAGAGCCCCCGGTGGGGGTCTTGACATCCGCCTACCGCCGGGTAAACCTGTCGGTCATAAGTTCCTCAGAACATAGGTGCCCGCACATGCAGCTCGACTATGTGATCCTCGGGGCGCTGACCCTGCGCCGTCTGTCCGGCTACGACCTGCGCCGCTGGATGGACGGGCCGGGCCGGTACATCGGGTACGGCGTGCAACTGCCGCACATCTACCGCCGGCTGGCCAAGCTCCTGGAGCGCGGCTGGGTGGACTTCGAGGTCGATCCGCGGGAGGGCCGGCCGGACGCCAAGGTGTACCGGCTGACGGAGGAGGGCCGCGCGGCCCTCCTGGAGTGGGCGCGCTCCCCGTTCGTGCCGTCGCCCCGGGCCAAGGACCCCGACTTCACCCTGCGCTTCTTCTTCGCCGGGCAGCTCGACCCCGAGATCGCCCTGGACGTCGTCACCACGGAGCTGGAGTACCGGCTCAAGGAGCACGCGCAGTCGGCCGCCATGCCGCTGCCCGATCCGTACGACCCGCAGATCCCCGAACTCGACGCCGCCTGGGCGCGCGAGGTCCACACCATGGCCCACGAGAACGGCTACGCCTTCGGCGCTTCGTACATCGCCTGGCTCCAGCTCACCAAGGCCCGCCTGGAGGCGCGGCTCGGCCGCTGAGCCGTCGCCCGTCGCCCACACCGCGACCATCAGGGTCGTCGCCCACACCGCGACCATCCGGGTCGCCGCCCACCCCGCGGCGGCCCGGCCCGCCGCGACCCCGGCGGGCACCCTTGCCCGCCGTCCTCCTGGCGGCCCCACCCCGCAGCGACCGGTCGTCCGGGTTCCCCTCCCATCGGGCGCACCGGCGCGGTCCCCTGCCCAACTCCTCCCCAGGAGTCCCCCCCCATGCGCATCATCTACGTCGACGTGGACACCCTCCGCGCCGACCACACCACCCCCTACGGCTACCACCGCCCCACCACCCCCCACCTGCAGGCCCTCGCCGAGAAGTCGGTCGTCTTCGACCGCTACTACTGCTCGGACTCGCCCTGCCTGCCCTCCCGCACGGCCCTGACCAGCGGCCAGTTCGGCATCACCAACGGCGTGATCGGACACTTCGGCCCGGCGGCGCAGTTCCGCCTCGACTCCGGGCACGGCCCCGAACCCGACCGTCCCCTGCTCGGCCAGGTCCTCGGCTTCGGCGGCCACTACACCGCCGCCGTCTCGGTGTTCGCCGAGCGCCACCGCGCCTACTTCTTCCACGCCAACTTCCGCGAGTCCATCCGCGCCACCGCCCGCTTCGGCGACGAGGAGGCCCAGGACGTCAACCGCGCCGCCACCGACTGGATCCGCCGCCACGCGGACGACGACGACTGGTACCTGCACCTCACCTACTGGGACCCGCACACCAACTACACCCAACCCGCCGAGTGGACCGAGAAGATGGCCGCCTCCGGCCCCGTGCAGGAATGGCCCGACGAGGACACCATCGCCGCCCACGCCGAGGTCTACGGCCCGCGCAGCGCCCTCGACCTGCACTACTCGCTGACCGGCGACGGCGCCTCCCCGGTCCCGCACAACATGCCCGACGCCATCCGCTCCCGCGCCGACTTCGAGCACCTGATCAACGGCTACGACGGGGCGGTCCACTACTGGGACCACCACCTCGGCCGACTCCTCGCCACCCTGGAAGAACTGGGCATCGCGGAGGAGACCGCCGTGATCGTCAGCGCCGACCACGGCGAATCCTTCGGCGAGCAGGGCTCCTACGCGGAGCACGGCCTGGCCAACGAACCGACCCACCGGCTGCCACTGGTCGTGTACTGGCCCGGCGTCACCGACGAACTGCCCGCCGAGGCCCGGCACAACGACGCCCTCCTCTACAACATCGACCTCGCCCCCACCCTCTGCGACCTCCTGGGCCTGCCCACCCCCGCGGGCTGGCAGGGCACCTCCTTCGCCGCCGCGCTGCGCGGCGAGACCATCGAGTCCCGGCCGTACCTCGTCCTCGGCCACGGCGCCCACACCTACCAGCGCGCGGTGCGCACCCGCGACCACCTCTACATCCGCACCTACCACCCCGGGGCCTTCCGGGCCGAGTGGGAGCAGCTCTTCCACGTCACCGAAGACCCCTACCTGACCCGCGACCTGCTCGCCGACGAGCCCGAACTCGCCGCCACCATGCGCTCCCACCTCGCCGAGTGGTGGAACGACCACGCCGGCCGCCCCGGCAGCCTGCCCGACCCGATGCAGGCGACCCTGCAGACCGGCCCGACGTACTACAACGACCCCGTCCGGTACGCCCGCCACCTGAGGGACACCGGCCGCGAGCACCTGGCCGAGGACCTCGAAGCCCGCCTCGCCTCCCTGAACGTGCCGGTGTCCTGGCACGCGCCCGACCGCCCGCGCACGGCCGAACTCGCGGCGCGCTGGGCGGCCCTGCTGCAGACCCGCGACCAGCGGTCCGTCCAGCCCGACTGACCCGCGCCACGCCAAGGGAGTCCAGATGTCCGCCGAATCCCCTCCGCCACCCACGACGGTGGCCTCCCCACCCGACTCCTCCGCCGACGGCCGGGCGAAGCAGGGCCGCTGGCGCCAACTCGGCCTGCTCAGCGCCGCCCTGGGCACCGACAGCGGAGAACACAGCGCCGTGTCGGTGATGTTCCCCGCGATGCGCACCGCCCTGGGCCTGCCGCTGTCGGCCCTCAGCATCCTCGTCGCCACGGGGCGGCTCGCCGGGGTGCTGTTCGGCCCGCTGTGGGTGGGCCTCGCGCAACGCTTCCCGCGCAAGTACGTCCTCGCCGGCTGCGCCGGACTGTGGGGCGTGTGGACCGTCGCCACCGGGTTCGCCCAGAACTACACCCAGCTCCTGGTGCTGTTCGCGGTCGCGGCGGTCGGGGTCGCCGGAAGCGGCCCCCTCGTCAACGGCATCCTCGCCGACCTCTTCGACGACCGGACCCGCGGCCGGGCGTCCGGCGTCCTGTTCGGCTCCGTCGCCCTGTTCACCGCGCTCCTCGGCCCGCTGCTCGGGCAGCTCTCCGTTCTCGACGGCGGCTGGCGGTACGGGTTCTTCGTCCTCGGCGGCCTGCAGCTGCTGGCGGGCGTCGCCATCCTGCTGTTCTTCGAGGACCCGGGCGTCGGCGCCTCCGAGCCCCAACTCGCCGGACTACGGGCGGAATCCCGCACGCCGCGCAGCCGGGCCTTCGACCGGGAGAGCCTGCGCCGGCTGATGGCCGTCCGCAGCTTCCCGCTGATGTGTCTGCAACGCCTGCTCAGCGCCCAGTTCGTGATGGTCGCCTTCGGCGTGGTGTTCCTGGTCGACGCCCGCGGTTTCGACAACTCCGAGGCCTCGCTGGTGGTCCTGCCCGCCGCACTGTCGTACCTGCTCGGCACGCTCGCCGGCGGGCTCGTCGCGGACCGTGCGCAGCGCCGCTTCCCCCGCGCGGGCCGCGTCGCCGTCCTGCAGGCGGCGTTCCTGGGGTACGGGGCCATCGCCTACGTCGCCACCCAGATCGCCTGGACACAACTCGCGGTGTACGCCTTCCTGTTCTCGCTGCTGGGCGCCCTCCAGGGCGTGCAGCCGGGCGTCAACCGGCCGGTGGTCATGGCCATCACGCCGCCCGAGCTGCGCAGCGCGGCCTTCGCCGTCTTCATCGGCATCGAAGGGGTCGGCTGGGCCGCCATCACCCTGGCGGTCGGCTACCTCGGGGACACCGTCGGTCTCCAGACCGCGTTCCTGTGGGTCCTGGTCGTCGTCATCCTCGTCAACGGCCTTCTCGTGACGCTGCTGTACCGGCCCTACGCCGGGGACGTCGCCGCCGTCCAGGCCGAGCTGGACCGCCGTGCCACCGAGAGCCGGCCCCTCCCGACCCAACCGTAGACCCAGGAGCAGCCCATGACGTCCCGCCCCAATTTCGTGATCTTCATGCCGGACCAGCTGCGGGCCGACGCGATCGGCGCGTTCGGCAACCCGCACATCAGCACCCCGCACATCGACGCCCTCGCGGCCCGCGGAACCACCTTCGACCAGGCGTACGTCCAGCACCCGGTGTGCTCGCCCAGCCGGGCGTCCGTCCTCACCGGCTGGTACCCGCACACGGCGGGGCACCGGACCCTCACCCATCTCCTCAAGGAGCACGAGCCGAACCTGCTGCGCATCCTCAAGGACGCCGGCTACCACGTCACCTGGGCCGGAGCCCGCGGCGACACCTTCGCCCCGGGCGTCACCGAGGCGAGCGTCCACGAGTACGGCTTCTCGGTCATGCCCACCGTCGGGTACAAGGGCGAGTACCCCGACGGCGTCTGGTCCCGGCTGTTCTACCGGGGCCGGGTGCCCGACGACGGGCGCATCGACCCCGACGAGGCCGCGGTCCGCTCCGCCGAGCAGTGGCTGGCTGACCCGCCCGAGCAGCCCTGGGTGCTGTTCGTCCCGATGGTGGCGCCGCACTGCCCGTTCCAGGTCGAGGAACCCTGGTTCTCCCGGTTCGACCGCGACGCCGTCCCCGACCCGGCGGCGCCCGGCGACCCGGCCGGCGAACCGCGCTACATGCGGGCGATCCGCGAACGCTACGGCATCGGCGAGGTCACCCCGGAGCAGTGGCGCGAGGTCGTGGCCACCTACTACGGGATGATCGCCCGCCTCGACGACCAGCTCGGGCGGGTGATGCGCGCGGTCGCGGACGCCGGCGCCGAGGACGACACCGTGACGCTGTTCTTCGCCGACCACGGTGAATACCTCGGCGACTACGGGCTGATCGAGAAGTGGCCGTCGGCGATGCACGACTGCATCACCCGCGACCCCCTGATCATCAGCGGCGGCGGCTTCGCCGGGGGACAGACCTGCGACGCGATGGTCGAGATGGTCGACGTCCTGCCCACCGTCCTGGAGCTGGCCGGTGCGGAGGCGCCGCACCGCCACTTCGGCCGCAGCCTGGTCCCGCTGCTGCGCGACCCGACCGCCCCGCACCGCGAGTACGCCTTCACCGAGGGCGGCTTCACCGTCGAGGAGGAGCCGCAGATGGAACGCCCGGGCTTCCCGTACGACCTCAAGGGCGCGCTCCAGCACGAGGACCCCGCCCTGGTGGGCAGGGCCGTCGCCGTCCGGGACCGGGAGTGGACGTACGTGTGGCGGATCTACGAGTCGCCCGAGCTGTACCACCGGGCGGGCGACCCACAGGAACGGACCAACCTGGCCGGCCGCGCGGAGCACGCCGCGACCGAGCAGCGGCTGCGGGACGCCGTGCTGCGCTGGATGGTCGAGACCGCCGACGTCATCCCGGCCGAGCCGGACCCCCGACTGCCCGAGGTCGCCCTTCCCGCGCCCGGCGCCGGTGCCCGCTAGCCGGAACCCGCCCTCCGAACCGAAGAAGGAAGCACCGAACGTGGACCACCCCGACCCCACCCCCGTCATCGAAGCGGCCCTGGCCCGACTGGACCTGGAAGCCAAGACCCGGCTCCTGGCCGGGCAGGACCTGTGGTCGCTGCCCGCACTGCCCGAGATCGGACTGGCCTCCCTGGTCATGTCCGACGGCCCGATCGGCGTGCGCGGCTACGCCGAGGGCGCCGACGACGACCCGTCCCTGGCCCTGCCCAGCCCCACCGCGCTCGCCGCGACCTGGAGCCCCGGGCTCGCCCGCCGCGCCGGCCGGGCGCTCGCCCAGGAGGCCCACCGCAAGAGCGTGCACATGCTGCTCGCCCCGACCGTCAACCTGCACCGCTCGCCGCTGGGCGGCCGGCACTTCGAGGCCTACTCCGAGGACCCGCTGCTCACCGCGCGCATCGGCGCCGGCTACGTCGAAGGGCTCCAGGAGAGCGGCATCGCGGCGACGGTCAAGCACTTCGTCGCCAACGACGCCGAGACCGAACGCTTCACCGTGGACAACCGGGTCCCCCCGCGGGCCCTGCGCGAGCTCTATCTCGCCCCCTTCGAGGAGATCCTGGCGACCGCCGGCCCCTGGGCGCTGATGTCGGCGTACAACGCCGTCAACGGCACCACGATGACCGAGCACCGCGACCTCCAGGTCGGCGTGCTGCGCGAGGAGTGGGGCTTCGACGGCGTCGTCGTCTCCGACTGGCTGGCCGCCCGCGACACCGTGCGGGCGATCCAGGGCGGCCTGGACGTGGCCATGCCGGGGCCGCTCACGGTCTACGGCCCGGCGCTCGCCGCCGCCGTGCGCGACGGCCGGGTCGCCGAGGCGACGGTCGACACCGCCGTACGGCACGTGCTGCTGCTCGCCGCGCGCCTCGGCCTGCTCGAAGGCGTCGCCCCCGCGGTGGCGCCGGAGCAGCGGCCCGCACCCCTCGACGGCATCGCCACGGCCCGGGAGATCGCCACCCGCTCCCTGGTCCTGCTGCGCAACGAGGCCCGGGCGCTGCCGCTGGACGCGAGCGCGCTGCGCAGGATCGCGGTGATCGGCCGGGCCGCCCGGGACGCCCGGTTCCGGGGAGGGGGCTCCTCGACGGTCTACCCCGAGCAGGTGGTCTCCCCGTTGCAGGGCCTGCGTGAGGCGCTGCCCGCCGAGGTGCTGGTCGACCACCTGGCGGGAGCCGACCCGGACGACGAACTGGGCGTCGCCGCCGAGGGGTTCACCCTGCGCGCCGTACTGCGCGACGCCGGAGGGAAGGTCCTGGCCGAGCAGCCGCTGGCCAGGGGGCAGCTGCGGTGGATGAGCACGGACCTGCCCGGCGGCGCCGACTACCAGGCCCTGGACACGGTCGAGATCACCGGCACCTTCACCCCGCGCGACAGCGGTGTGCACCGCTTCGGCACCGGCGGCTCCGGGTCCTTCCTGCTGACCGTCGACGGCGCCGTGCTGTTCGACGGAGCGGATCCGGAGGGCGCCGACCCGATGGAGATGCTGACTGGCCGTGCCCGTCAGCGGGGCGTCGCGGCCCTGGAGGCCGGCCGACCGGTCGAGGTCAGCCTCCTGGACCGCACCCCGAAGGTCTCCTACGGCCCGATCCACGGCGTCACCTTCGGCCTCGTCCACCGCGACCCGGAACACGACGGCGACCGGCTGATCGAGGAGGCCGTCGCGGCCTCCCGGGCCGCCGACGCGGCGGTAGTCGTGGTCGCGACCACCGAACGGGTCGAGAGCGAGGGCTTCGACCGCGCCGACCTGCGGCTGCCGGGCCGCCAGGACGAACTGGTCGCCCGCGTCGCGGCGGCCAACCCGCGCACGATCGTGGTGGTCAACTCCGGTTCCCCGGTGGAGATGCCCTGGCGTGAGGACGTCGCCGCCGTGCTGCTGTCCTGGTTCCCCGGCCAGGAGGGCGGCGCGGCCCTGGCCGACGTCCTGCTCGGCCGCGAGGAACCCGGTGGCCGTCTGCCCACCACGTGGCCCGCCCGGCTGGCCGACGCCCCGGTGCACCGCGTCACCCCCGAGAACGGGGAACTGCCGTACAGCGAGGGCGTGTTCATCGGCTACCGGGCCTGGGACCGGCACGGCACCGCACCGGCGTACCCCTTCGGGCACGGCCTCGGCTACACCGACTGGACGTACGAGCACATCGAGGCGCCGGACGCCCGCACCGTCCGCGTCCGGGTGCGCAACACCGGCGACCGGCCGGGCCACGAGGTCGTCCAGATCTACGTCGCCGCCGACGACCGCGACGGCGTCGAGCGCCCCCGGCGGTGGCTGGCGGGCTTCGCCTCCGTCACCGCCGAGCCCGGCGAGGCCGCCACGGCCGAGATCACCCTGCCGGAACGGGCCTTCCAGGTCTGGGACGAGGCCGCGTACGGCTGGGCGACCGTGCCGGGCGGCTACCGGATCCACGCCGGCCGCAGCGTCGCCGACCTGCGGATCTCGACGCACCTGACCATCGGTTCCTGAACGCCCCGATGGCCGGTCGGCGCACACCCGCGGAGCGATCCGCCGCCGGGTGCGCGCCGGCCCGCTCCGCGTCCTTCTCCGCCCGTCCCCGCAGGGAGACCCATGCCCACCGCGTCCCGCACCAGCCGTACCACCCCGTGGTACGACGAGGGCGAGGAACCGGACTACCGGTTCTCGCTCGCCAACGAACGGACGTTCCTCGCCTGGTTCCGGACGGGCCTCGCCCTGATGGCGGCCTCCCTCGCGGTGGCCCAGTTCGCCGCGCCGCACGCGCGGGGGACCACGGGAGCGGTGCTCGGTGCCGTACTGGCGGCGGTGGGCGCCCTGCTGTGCACGACGGCGTACTTCCGGTGGCGCGCGGTCCAGCGGGCGATGCGCTCATCGCGGTGGCCGCACTGGCCGCCACCACGAAGGCCGACACCCGCACCAGGCTGGCGAGGATGACGACCTGCGCGGCCGCCGCCGGCCTCCTGCTCGCCGTACGGACGGCACTGCGGGCATGAGGTGAGAACCGGACCGAGAACACCCCGACTTCCCCCACCCCCGGAGGTATCCCCATGAAAGCGATCATGGTCATGTTCGACAGCCTGAACCGGCGCTTCCTACCGCCGTACGGCGCGGACCGGACCCACGCGCCGAACTTCTCCCGGCTGGCCGAACACAGTGCCACCTTCGACACCTGCTACGCCGGCAGCATGCCCTGCATGCCCGCCCGCCGCGAACTGCACACCGGCCGCTACAACTTCCTGCACCGCAGCTGGGGACCGCTGGAGCCGTTCGACGACTCCGTGCCGCAACTGCTCGGCGAGGCCGGGGTGTACACCCACCTGGCCACCGACCACCAGCACTACTGGGAGGACGGCGGCGCCACCTACCACAACCGCTTCCGCACCTTCGAGTTCTTCCGCGGCCAGGAGGGAGACGCCTGGAAGGGACAGGTCGCCGACCCCGAGATCCCCGAGAGCCTCAAGCTGTTGCGCACCGAGTCCTTCCGTCAGGACTGGGTCAACCGTGCCCACCTCGCCGACGAGGCCGACCACCCCCAGACCCGGACCTTCGACGCCGGTCTGGAGTTCATCGCCACCAACCGGGCCGAGGACAACTGGTTCCTGCAGATCGAGACCTTCGACCCGCACGAGCCCTTCTACAGCTACGCCCGCCACAAGCGGCACTACCCGCACGACTACGACGGTCCCCACTTCGACTGGCCGGACTACCGCAAGGTCCTGGAGACCCCCGAGCAGGTCGAGCACGGCCGCCTCGAGTACGCCGCCCTGCTGTCCATGTGCGACGCCTCGCTCGGACGCGTCCTGGACGCCATGGACGAGCACGGGCTGTGGGACGACACCCTCCTGATCGTCTGCACCGACCACGGCCTGCTGCTCGGCGAGCGCGGCTGGTGGGGCAAGAACGTCCAGCCCTGGTACGACGAGACGATCCACACCCCGCTGTTCGTCTGGGACCCGCGCAGCCGGGTGCACGGCGAACGGCGCGCCTCCCTCGTCCAGACCGTCGACCTCGGCCCCACCCTGCTGGACTGGTTCGGCGTCGACCTCACGCCGGACATGCAGGGCCGGCCCCTGAGGGACACCGTCGCCGACGACACCCCCGTCCGCGAGGCGGGCCTGTTCGGCTCCTTCGGCGGCCACGTCAGCGTCACCGACGGGCGCCACGTCTACATGCGGGCCTGCGCCGAGCCGGCCAACGGTCCGCTGTCCGAGCACACCCTGATGCCCACCCACATGCGGGGCCGGTTCCGGCCCGAGGAACTGCGCGGTGCCGAACTCGCGCCGCCGTTCGGCTTCACCAAGGGAGTCCCGCTGCTCAAGGTCCCGGGGTTCACGTTCAGCAACCCGTACGCCTTCGGCACCCTCCTGTTCGACCTGGAGACCGACCCGGACCAGCAGCACCCGCTCGTCGACGAGGAACTGGAGCTGCGGATGGCCCGGCTGCTGGTCGAGCAGCTGCGCGCGGCCGACGCCCCCGAGGAACAGTACGTCCGCCTCGGCCTGCCGCCGGACGGCGCGGTCACCGAGGAGCACCTGCTCGCCCGCCGCCAACAGCCCCAGGCGCTGGCCGCCCTGCAGCCGCCCGTCCAGCCCGCCGACTACCCGGACCACCCCCTCGGCGTGAACACCCCGCTGAGCGAACTGCTCGCCGACCCCCGGGCCGGCCGGGTCCTGCGACGCCACCTGGGCGAGCAGGTGGTGAGCGGCGCCTACGCCGGCGCCGTCGGCGGCCTCTCCCCGGTCCAGATCTCCGCCTTCGTGCTCGGGCTGCTGCCGAGGCCGCGGCTCGACGCCATCGCCGCCGAACTGCGCGCCCTGCACGCGGACGGCGCCGACGAGCCGACGGGAGCCGGTGCCCGGGGCGGGCGGGACGACGGGGCTCGGGGCGGGCGGGACGACGGGGCTCCGTGACCGCGGAGGCCCGGGCCCTGCGCAGGGCCCGGGCGGCGGTACGGGTCGGTCCTCGTCGGCGGAGTCCTCGGGCCGGGGTCGACCCGGCTCCCTGACGACCGGCCGCCGGGCCCCGGTAACCCCGGGACCCTCCGAGGTCCACCCGCCTCGGCCGGCTTCACGCGGTGCGCGAAGCCGTCAACGCTACTTCTCGTTGACGCAGTACGCCCCCTTCTCCTGGAGCTCCACCACGATCTTGTCGATCGTCGCCGTGGGCAGATCCTTCAGGTCCCTGTCCTTCTTGGCCGCGTCTTCGATCCTCTTCAGGAGCCGCTTCTGCTCGTCCACCGACGGCTTCAGGGGGCCTGTCATGACTTCAGCGTCGACGATCCTCTGGAGCGCCTTGAGCTGGGCGTCGGTGAGATGCGCCTCCTTCCCCTTGCGCGCAGTATTCTCCTTCTCCATCTCCGCGTTGACGCACTTGACGACCTTTTCCCGTTGCGCCTTCCCGTCCTCCGCCGAGGCGTGGGTGGGGCTGCAGAGCAGAAGGGCGGTGGCCGCCATGAGTGTGGCGGCCGGGCGAGCGAGATTCATTCCGTTCCTCCAGGATCGCCGGACGTCGCCGTCCGGGCATCGTTGCCTTTGAAGACGTGCGTCGAGCGCCGATCGGGTCCGAGACCGATCCGTCCGTGCCGGATCCGCCTCCTTCACAGTGCTCGGCCTGCTGCCGATCTTCGCCATGGTGAACAGGAAGTCCCCGTAGCGACACACGCGGGTGGGCCCACGGCTGGTGGGGTGGTGGTGGCTTGATGCCACGACCACCCCACGCGAGTCGTGCGTGCGGGCACGAGGGCGACCGGCGTCGACGCCTACCGGTTCATGGCCTTCGACCGCCCGCCCGGGAGTTCGGGAAGGAGGGGCCGGGGACGGTGCGGGGCGGTCCCCGGCTCCCGTCTGATTTCCCCCCGCATTACCCGCCTGCTGACGGTGGATTACCTCGACATTACGTCTATCACGAAGCATTCCGGCCAACTTGTCGCCGCACGGGTGACGCGTTCCCAACAAAGATGGCACTGTACCGTCCCATCGCTGCAGTGGCCCTTGCTGTCGCACGCGCACCATCCGCTGCGGCGATCACGCGGAGACTGTCCCCCACTCGAACCACCAGCTCTACCGGGCGGCACCAACCCTGCCCTCCCGGCTGGCTCCGGCCGTACCCACGCGGCCGTCGCAGAAGGAGTTCAGTGTGACTCGATCCTCCCGAAAGACCACCGCCGCAGGCGCGTTGATAGCCAGCGCCGCGATGATCGTCGCTGTTCTGACATCCGGTGTCGCCGCCGCCGACGAGGCCCCCGCCGAGGCCCCCGCCGGGGGACAGGCCATCGCCGGCGCGCTGCCGGTGCAGCTGTCGCCGGAGCAGCGCGGCGAGTTGCTGGCCTCGGCGGACGCGTCCCTGGCGGAGACCGCCAGGTCGCTGAGCCTGGGGTCGAAGGAGGCGCTGGTCGTCAAGGGCGTCACCAAGGACGCCGACGGCAGCGTGCACACCCGTTACGAGCGGACCTTCGACGGACTCCCGGTGCTCGGCGGCGACCTGGTCGTCCACACCGCCGCGGACGGCTCCACGAAGGGCGTCACCAAGGCCACCGACGCGGACATCGCCGTCGACACGACCGCCAAGGAGAGCGCCGACTCGGCGAAGGGCCTCGCGCTCGACAGCGCGGAGGGCGCGAAGGTCGCGGAGCCGGCGGCCGACGGCGCCCGCAAGGTGGTCTGGGCGGCTTCCGGCACCCCGCGGCTGGCCTGGGAGACGGTGGTCACCGGCACGCAGGAGGACGGCACGCCGTCCGAGCTGCACGTCATCACCGACGCGAACTCCGGCAAGAAGATCTTCGAGTACCAGGGCATCGAGACCGGCGTCGGCAACAGCAAGTACTCGGGCCAGGTCACCATCGGCACCTCGGCGGTCGGCGACGGCTTCGCGATGACCGACAACACCCGCGGCGGCCACAGCACCTACGACCTGAACGGCACCAGCTCCACCAAGAAGCTGTTCACCAACCCGACCGACACCTGGGGCGACGGCACCGTCGCCAACCGGCAGACCGCCGCCGTGGACGCCGCCTACGGCGCCCAACTCACGTGGGACTACTACAAGAACGTCCACGGCCGCAACGGCATCAAGGACGACGGCGTCGGCGCCTACACCCGGGTCCACTACGGCAAGAACTACGTCAACGCGTTCTGGTCCGACAGCTGCTTCTGCATGACCTACGGCGACGGCGAGGGCAACGTCAAGCCGCTGACCTCCATCGACGTCGGCGCCCACGAGATGACCCACGGCGTCACCTCCGCCACCGCGAACCTGATCTACAGCGGCGAGTCCGGCGGCCTGAACGAGGCCACCTCCGACATCATGGCCGCCGCCATCGAGTTCTGGGCGGGCAACTCCGAGGACAAGGGCGACTACCTGGTCGGCGAGAAGATCGACATCAGGGGCAACGGCACCCCGCTGCGCTACATGGACAAGCCCTCCAAGGACAGCCGCTCCAGGGACAGTTGGTCGACCGACCTCGGCTCGATCGACGTGCACTACTCCTCCGGCCCGGCCAACCACTGGTTCTACCTGGCCTCGGAGGGCAGCGGCGCCAAGACCGTCAACGGCGTGGCCTACGACTCCCCGACCTCCGACGGCCTGCCGGTGACCGGCATCGGCCGGGACGCCGCCGCCAAGATCTGGTACCGCGCCCTCACCACCTACATGACCTCGTCGACCAACTACGCGGCGGCCCGCACCGCCACCCTGCAGGCCGCCGCCGACCTGTACGGGCCGACCAGCGCGACGTACATGAACACCGCCAACGCCTGGGCGGCCATCAACGTCGGCCCGCGCGTCGTCGACGGCCTCATGCTGGACCCCGTCGCGGGCCAGATCACCGCGATCGGCGCCCCCGCCGATCTCCAGATCAAGGCCGTCAACTTCAACCCCGGCATCGTCACCTACCACGCGACCGGCCTCCCCGAGGGCCTGACGCTCCACCCGGTCACCGGCCGCGTCACCGGCGTCCCGGCCCTTACCGGCACGTACACGGTCACCGTCACCGCCAAGGCCTCCCACCACAGCAGCCTCGCGACGACGTTCACCTGGAAGGTCTCCCGGGGCATCTACACGAACACCACCCCCCTGCCGATCCCGGACGGGGGCCCGGCGGTCTTCTCGGACATCGTCGTCGACCGGATCCCGGACCGGGCGCCGAGCGACCTCAAGGTGGGCGTGGACATCAAGCACACCTGGCGCGGCGACCTGGTCGTCGACCTGGTCGGCCCGGACGGCACGGTGTACCCGCTGAAGAAGAGCAACGTCGGGGACTCGGGCGACAACGTCATCGAGACCTACACGGTGGACGCCTCCGCCCAGCTCGCCAACGGCACCTGGCGGCTGCGGGTGCAGGACATGTACCGCACCGACTCGGGCCGGCTCGACGGCTGGAAGATCATCTTCTGACCGCGTCCGCACTGAGCACTGACCACTGAGGTGATCCGGTCGGCGAAGGCACCCACGTCGCCGGCCGGATCACCTCTCGGTTGTACGGCACGGTCCGTCGCCAGGCTCCGGACCACCCCCGGACGGAACCGGCGCCGCCGTCGCCCGCGGTTCGAACGCACTGAATATTTTCGCAAGAGGTTTCTGTTATTCCCGGTCGTCCCTCGTGCTCTCCGGAGTGTCGGAAGGCCCGGACCCCTTCACCACAGGGTCCGGGTCATCGCACGAGGAAAGGAACGCGATGGGACACCGGAGCACCGAGCTTCGCCGGCGCAAGCGCCGCAGGCTCACCCGCAGGAGCGCCCTGGTCGCCGCGGCGGTGGCGGCAGGGCTGGTGGCGGGAACGCTCGGCATCCGCACCGCGCTGGAGCCGGCGGCCCTGAACGGCGCCGTGACGGCCGCGGCCGACGGGGTCGACGGTTCGGGGACGCAGGCCGGACTGGTCGGCTACGACGGCGCACCGGGGGAGACCGGCACCGCCGAGGGGGCCACCCAGGCGCCCGCCCCGAAGCGGGACCAGAAGGCCGCGCCGCTCAAGGCGATACCCAAGGACGAGCCCGAACGCGGTCTGGTCTACGCCGGACTGAGCCTGCCGGGCAGCGACCGCTGCGGCGGCACGCTGGAGGTCACCGGCAGCGCCCAGTGCAGCCACGGCCCGGACGTGCCGCCCAAGGGCGTGGACATCCGCCAGGACGTTCCGCCGGTCGCGGCCCCGGCCGCCCAGACGCCCGCGCTCACCCCCGCGGCCGGAGCCCAGGCACCCGCCGCCGCCGACCTGCTGAAGGGCTCCGCGCCCGTGCTGGACGCCACGCAGAAGGCACTGCTCGGCGGTGCCGGCACCGCCGCGGACGCCGCCCCGGCCGGAGCGGCCGCGCCCGCCGGGTCGAAGCTGGTCTGCGAGGGCGACGGCAGCAGCGGCAACCGCGTCCAGGTGGTGTACGTCCACAGCCCGGGCAACGACCGCTTCGCCCAGTACCTGGCCTCGTTCAAGAAGTGGGCCGCCGACGTCGACGTCATCTACAACGCCAGCGCCGGGGAGACCGGTGGCGAACGGCACGTCCGCTTCGTCACCGAGTCCGACTGCAGCGCCTCGGTGCTGAACGTGCAGATCTCCGACGCCGAGATCCAGGACTTCAACGCGAGCAACCGGGCCCTCGCCGCGCAGGGGTTCAACCGCAAGGACCGCAAGTACATGATGTTCACCGACGCCAAGGTGTACTGCGGGATCGGCACCTTCGCCGGCGACGAGCGCCCCGGTCAGGACAACCTGAGCAACTTCGGGCCCTCGTACGGCCGGACCGACTCCGGCTGCTGGAGCGGCAGCACCGCCGCCCACGAACTCGGCCACAACCTGGGCGCGGTGAACAACAGCTCGCCCAACTCCAGCAAGGCCGGGCACTGCGTCGACGAGTGGGACGTGATGTGCTACTCGGACGCCCCCGACTACCCGCAGATGCGGACCGTCTGCCCGGACCGCGCCCATGACGACCGGCTCGACTGCAACCACGACGACTACTACAACACCGCTCCGTCGCCCGGCAGTTACCTCACCACGCACTGGAACGTCGCCAACAACCGCTTCCTCATCGCCGGTGGCGGCAGCGGCCCGAACCCGACGCCCACCCCGACGCCCACCCCGACTCCGACCCGCACGCCCTCGCCGTCCCCGACGCCCACCGGCGGCACCACCCCCACGCCGACCGGCTCCCCGTCGCCGACCGCGACCCCGACTGCGACCCCCACTCCGACCGCGACCCCGACTGTGACCGCGACCCCGACGGCGGGCAACACCGGCCCGGCGGTGAGCGTCAGCCAGGTCACCCAGAACTCCGCCGTGCTCAGCTGGACCGCCGCACCCGCCGCGGCCGGCTACGACGTGCTGCTGAACGGCCAGGCGATCGGCACCGTCCGCTCGACGGTGGTCGGCGTGGTCCGCCTCGCCCCCGGCACCTCGTACACCGTGGCCGTGGCCGTCCGCGACGCCGCCGGAGCGGTCGGCAAGCCCGGTCGCACCGCCACCTTCCGCACGGTCGCCGACGCCGGCCGGCCGCAGCCGGGCACGCGCTACACGATGGTCAACGGACTGACCGGGCAGGCCGCCGACCTGTGGGGCAGCTCGATGAACGACGGGACCGTGGCCATCGCCTACCAGCGCACCGGCTACGCCAACCAGAAGTGGCAGTTCGAGGACGCCGGGCACGGCGCGGTGCGGATCAAGTCCGCGCGCTCCGGCAAGTGCCTGCAGCTCGGCGGTGCCCCGGTGGCCGGCCAGTACGTCGCCCAGCAGCCGTGCTCCGACACGGCCGCGCAGAAGTGGCAGCTCAACGCCGTCGAGGGCGGGTTCACCGTCACCGCGGACGGCGCCTCGCTCGTGCTGGGGCTCAGCACCCGCTGGTACTACGGCGGTTGGCTGCTGGAGCTGCAGCAGGCGAACGGCCGGCCGCAGCAGAACTGGTCGCTCCTGAAGACCACGTAAGCAGGCCCCTCCGACCGCCCGCGGGCCGCGCGCCCGCGGGTCGTGGGCCGGCAGCCCGGTGCCACGGACCCGCACGTCGCCCGACCCGCACGCCGGGCGCGGCCACCCGTTCCGGGGCGGCCGCGCCCGGCGCACCGCTTCCCGTACCCGTCCCCCATACCGCCCCGAGGAACCCCCGTCATGCGAACCCGCCCGCTCCTCGCCGCCTGCGCCCTCGCGGCGGCCGCCGTCCTGCCCACCGCCGCACCGGCCGGTGCCCACGGCGACAGCGTCCACCTGGACATCACCGGCCAGCAGAACGGTCGCGTCAGCACCGTCGCCACCTGGGAGAACGACCACGACCCGGTCACCGAGGAGTTCGCCGGCACGCTCTCCGCCACCGCGGCGGACGGCCGGGCGGTGGGCCCCTGGCGGCTGGTCGGCGTCCCGGGCCGCCCGGGGACGTACACCACCCGGGAGATCCTGCCCGCCGGGCACTGGCAGGTGACTGTCGACTGCGCCTTCCCCTCGCTCGGCCACGCCCAGCGCGAACTGGACGTGGCGGATGCCGTCATCGACGACCCGGTGCCCGCCGGCACGGGGGCCGCGTCGCCGTCGCCGTCGCCGTCGACGGGGACGGGAACGGGGACGAGCGCCGGGCCCGTCCCGGTGTCCGAGCCCGCTCCCGCCGGTTCCGCACCGACCGCGGCCTCCGCCTCCGCCTCCACCTCCGCCTCCGCGCGCGACACCGCCGACCCCATCACCTGGGCCGCCGTCGGCACCGCCGTCGCGGCCGTGCTGCTGGTCGGCGCCGGGCTCTGGCTCCGCCGGCACCGCCGGGCCTGAGCCGCCGGCCCCGGACGCCGGGCCGAGCAGTCCGACCCGTGCGCGACCACGGGATCAGTCAAGCGTGCGGACCGCTGTCGCTCACCCGGCC
The DNA here is from genome assembly GCF_040629945.1 of Kitasatospora sp. NPDC005856. Taxonomy (NCBI): domain Bacteria; kingdom Bacillati; phylum Actinomycetota; class Actinomycetes; order Kitasatosporales; family Streptomycetaceae; genus Kitasatospora; species Kitasatospora sp. NPDC005856. The sequence continues at coordinate 28,946 of NZ_JBEXWT010000050.1, forward strand.
GTGGCGCAGGCCCGCGCCTCCGCCAGGTACCGCGCCACCGGGCCGAGGGTCAGCATTCCGCTCGCGGCGCCGGCGTGTTCCGTGGCGGCATCGCGCAGGGCGGCCTCGGCGTGCGCGGCGACCGTGCGCTCGCCGAGGTGCACGGCGGCGCGGGCGGTCAGGCACCACATGGCCTCCTGCATGTGGTCACGCGGGGGTTCGGGCACCGTGGCGAGTGCGGTGCGGGCCTGCTCGACCCGGTCCTGGGCGAGCAGCACCAGAGGGCGTGTCCACGGCCGGTACGGGCCCCAGTCCAGGCGCGGGTCGGTGGGCGCGGGCCGGTCGTGCAGCAGGCGCAGCCCAAGAAGCGCGAGCGCGAGCAGGCCGCGGTGCAGGCCCGGCATGCCGGCCGTCCGCAGGGCGTCCTCGGCGGTGCGGTACTGCTCCGCGGCCGTGGCGGCGCTCGGTCCGCCGGGTTCGGTGCTGCGGGTGGCCGTGGCCCGGGCCCGCAACCACCCGGTGAGCACGGGGACGAGGGGCGCCTCGGTGGTGGCGGCGAGCCGTTCGGCGGCTTCGGCGTGCGAGGCCGCGGTGTCGAGGTCGCCGAGGGCAGAGGCGCTCTGCAGGCGGACGAGTCGTCCGAGGATGGCGAAGTTCGGCAGCTCGTGGCGGGTGGCGAGGTCGATGATCTCGGCACCGATCCCGTCCCGCGCGGTCGCGAGCCCGCAGCGGGTGAAGGTCTGCAGGAACACCCCGTTGAGGGCGAACGCCAGTACGGCGCGATCGGCCAGGTCCCGTGCCAGCGCCTCGGCCTGCCGGGCCGCGTGCAGCGCGCGCCCCCGCTCGGTTCCGGACAGGTCGGCGCTGCGGCTTTCGACGGCGATCGTGGCCAGGAGGCGGGCGCGCAGGTCGGCGGGGCCGTCGGGGCCCAGTGCGGTCAGCGTCTGCTCGGCGGCCGCGACGACGGCGCGGGACTGCTCGGGGTCGTCGGCCCGACTCCAGAGGGCGGGCACGTCGTAGGCGCCGATGATCCGGGCGGTCAACCGGAGGTCTCCCGTGTGCTGTGCCGCCCGGACCGCGGCGAGGCGATCGCGCCGCGAGCGGACGAGGGCGTCGCCACCCGCCAGTGCCAGGGTGCGGGCCAGGTCCACAGTGGTGCGAGGGCCCAGCCGTACACCGGGGCCGTTCCACGTGGTTCCGGCCCCTTCCAGGGGCGCCGACTCGCTGAGGAGGTCCGTCTCCAGACGCCGGAGTTCGGGGCCGGGGTCCAGCCCGAGCCGGTCCACGAGCATCACGCGGGCGCGACGCAGAGCGGCCAGCGCGTCGGCCCGGCGGCCCGCGCGGTGCAGCGCGCGGGCGAGCAGCCCCCAGGCCGGCTCGCGCCACGGGTGTTCCGCGACGTGGGCACCCAGTTCGGCGACGAGACCAGCGCCTTCCCCGGAGTCGAGGATGACGCGGGCACGCAGCTCCACCGCCTCCAGCCGCCACTCCTCCAGCCGGGTCCGCTCACGCTGCGCCCATGCGGAGTCGGGGACGTCGGCGTAGGCGGGCCCGCGCCAGGCCGCGAGTGCCGCGTCGAGGTCGGTCACCGCGTCGGGGTCGCGCCGGGCGCGGAGCAGGATGTCCTGGAACCGGTGGACGTCCACGTCCTCGCGCGGCAGGCGCAGCGCGTAGCCGGGGCCTTCGGTGACGAGCACGTGCGGTGGCGTGCGGGGCGGCCGGTCGGGTTCGAGGGCGCGGCGCAGCGCGGCGACGAACGTGCGCAGGGCGCCCACGGCGCGGGCAGGCGGGTCGGTCCACAGGTCGTCGACCAGGGTGTCGGTGGTGACCATTCGTCCCTCGGCGGCGACGAGCCGGGCGAGCACCTCCCGATGGCGGGGCCCGCCCAGGTCGACGGGGCTTCCGTCGTCGCGAAGGGCCCGCACGGCACCCAGTACGTCGATTCGCATGCCCCCATCCTCCGTGCCGGAGCCGACCGCGCCCAACCGTACTGATCGGTTGCTGATCGACGTCGTCCAGGCTGGCCCGGTCACTCCCCGACCTGAGAGGACGGTCTTCCCATGACGCTCACTGTTCCCGGCTTCGACCGCGTACGCCTGCCCGGTGCGGACGGTGTGGAGCTGGCCGCCGCCGTCGGCGGCAGCGGCAGCCCGGTCGTGCTGCTGCACGGATTCCCCCAGACCCACCTGATGTGGCGGCACGTCGCCGAACGGCTCGCCGGCGAACACACGGTGATCTATCCGGACCTGCGGGGCTACGGCGCCAGCGACAAGCCGACGGCCACCGGCCCGGGGGTGTACGCCAAGCGCACCATGGCCGCCGACGTCGTGGCCCTGTCGGCGGCGCTCGGCCACGAGCGCTTCGCCCTGGTCGGCCACGACCGGGGCGCCCTGGTCGCGTTCCGGGCGGGGCTGGACCATCCCGAGACCGTCACGCACCTGGGCATGCTGGACGTCGTGCCGACGCTTGACATGTGGAACGTCCTGCACGGCGTCCCGGCGGCGGTCGGCTACCACCTCTTCCTGATGGCGCAGCCGCCGGGCCTGCCGGAGACGATGATCGCCAACAGCGCGGACGCCTTCTTCGGCTCGTTCCTCGACGCCTGGGCCGCAGACCCGGCCGCCCTGCCGGAGGACGTGCGGGCCGAGTACCTGCGAGCGAGCGCCGCGGCGGTGCCGTCGATCGTCGCGGACTACCGGGCCTCGGCCGGAATCGACGTCGTGCACGACCAGGCGGACCTGGACGCCGGGTCGCAGCTGGCCATGCCCGTGACGGTCGTCCAGCAGGACTGGGGCGCGCAGCTGGGCTACGACGCCGCCGCGGTGTGGAGGGCCTGGGCGCCGGACCTCGACCACCGGCTGACCCGGGCGGGGCACTTCATGGCCGAGGAGGCGCCCGAGGAGATCGCGGAGGCGATCCGGAGCCTGCTGGCCCGCTGAGTGATCACCGCGCGCCGGCCCTCCGAGCCGAGTCCAGTGATCCAGAAGAAATGGGGATGCGTCCCCGGTTTGGTAGGGTCGAGCCACCGCCGGGGAGTACTCCCCGTTTTCGAGGGGGGAATCCCATGCCGGCTCCGACGCTCCAGGAACTGTCTCCCGCGGGACTCGACGTCACCATCGACCCGTACCCCGCCTACGCGGCACTGCGCGAGAAGGGGCCGGTCCACCGGGTACTCGTCCCGGGATCCGGCGAAGCATGGCTCGTCGTCGCCCGTGACGAGGCCCGCGCCGCGCTCACCGATCCCCGGCTGAGCAACGACATCCGGCGCTCCTCCTCGTGGGTCGACGACGGCGGCCACGCCCTCGGTGTCAACATGCTCCAGAGCGACCCGCCCCAGCACACCCGGCTGCGCGAACTGGTCGCCGGCAAGTTCACGGCCGGCCGGATCCGGGCGCTGCGCCCCCGCATTCAGGAAATCGCCGACACCCTGATCGACGCCCTGCCCGCCACGGGGTCCGTGGACCTCGTCGCTTCCTACGCGCTGCCGCTGCCGATGACCGTCATCTGCGAACTGCTCGGCGTACCGGCGGCGGACCGCGCCGGATACCACGCCTGGTCCACCGAACTGGTCGCGCCCAGCTCGCCGCAGGCCGCCGCCGCGGCGGCAGGCGCCATGACCGGTCACCTGACGGCCCTCATCGAGGAACGCCGGGCCGACCCGCGCGAGGACCTGCTCAGTGCGCTCGTCACCCCGACCGCGGACGGGCTCTCCGCCGAGGAACTGCTCGGGATGGCCTTCCTCCTCCTCGTCGCGGGGCACGAGACCACCGTCAACCTCATTTCGGGGGCGGTCCTGTCCCTGCTCGCCCACCCCGAGCAGCTCACCGCCCTGCGCTCCGATCCCGGCCTCGTCGACAGCGCGATCGAGGAGACCCTGCGCCACGACGGGCCGGTGGAGTCCGCGGCCTTCCGCTTCGCCGCCGAACCGGTACGGATCGGCGACACCACCATCCCGGCAGGCGACAGCGTGCTCGTCTCCCTGGCCGCGGCTTCACGCGACCCGCTCCACTTCCCCGACCCGGACCGGTTCGACATCCGTCGCAAGCCCGTCGGTCACCTCGCCTTCGGCCACGGCATCCACCACTGCCTCGGCGCCCCCCTCGCCCGGGTCGAAGCCGCCGTCGCCCTGCGCGCCCTGATCGAGCGTCGCCCTCACCTCGCCCTCGACGCCGACCCGGCAGACCTCGTGCGGCGGCCGAGCACCATGCTGAGGGGACTGGCGAGCCTGCCGGTGCGGTTCCACGACGCGATGCCGCGGCTTGACGTGCTCCCGTAGGTGCTCAGGTCGCGGGGATTCCTGATCGCCCAGTCGGGCGCCGGGTCGGACGCTCTTGAACGCAGGCGGACGCAACTGCGACGGCTGGAGCGCCCGCCGCACGATGCCTCCTGCGACACGCCGGCCTCATGACGCATCCCGCAACAGGCCGAATCCCAAGGGGCGACGGGCCTGCGGTCAGGATCCCTTGGCGCCATCGGTCAGGCCGCGATCGTTCAAGTGAGCGAGGGAGCCGACGTACTTGAGCATCAGGCGGGCGAACTCCAGGCGGTCGCGCTCGGCCCAGTCGGCGGTGATGTACTCGAACGCCGCGCGCTGGTGGTGCCGGAAGCGCGCCATGAGGTCGGTGCCTTCGGCGCTGAGCAGGAGGACGGTGCGGCGGCCGTCCTGCTGGGAGGCGGCACGGATCAGGTAGCCGGCCTTGATGTTGTCGGTGACCATCCGGCTGGCGACCGAGGGGTCGACGCCGAGGAGTTCGGCCACCGCTCCGACGGTGATCTCCTTGTCGGAGTCCCGGGTGTGCTCCAGGACGATGTTCAGGACCAGGGTGCGGCTCAGGTCCTTGGCCGAGATGGGATTCTCGACCTCCAGCAGTGAGGTGCGGCGCAGTTTGGAGAACGCGGGCCCCACGGCGTTCAGAAGCTCCTCGGCCGTCTGCGGCTCGTTCGTCGTCATGCACCCATCGTAATGTCCCTGAGTGGCCGAAGGCATGTGTTGACGCGAAATTATGTGCATGCAATCATGCATATGTTTCTGAGCATGCTTCAAGCTGTCTGGGAGTTACCATGACCACCCTCATCACCGGCGCCCGCGGCAAGGTCGGCCAGGCTGTCATCAACCGCCTGCACGCCGCCGGCCTGCCCGTCCGCGCCGCCAGCGCCAAGCCCGCCGAGCTGGCCGTCCCGAGCGGCGTCGACGTCGCCGAAGTCGACCTCAGCCGGTCCGAGACCTTCCCGGACGCGCTCGACGGCGTGCGCCAGGTCTTCCTCTATCCCCAGCCCGAGGGCATCGGCGCCTTCGTCGAGACCGCACAGGCCGCCGGCGTCGAGCACATCGTCCTGCTGTCCTCCTCCTCGGTCCTGGCCTTCGACGCCGAGACCGACCCCCTTGCCTCGCACAGCCTCCACGTCGAGCGTGCCCTCACCACCGCCGACCTGCCCTGCACCTTCCTGCGCCCGGACGCCTTCGCCAGCAACGCCCTCGGCTGGTCCTACTCCATCAGCCACGGCCTGCCGATCCAGCTCGCCTACCCCGACGCGCACATCGCGCCCATCCACCCCGAGGACATCGCCGACATCGCCGTCGAAGCACTGACCGACACCGCCCTCCGCGGGCGCGCGCTCACCCTCACCGGCGGCCAGTCCCTCACCTTCCGCGAGCAGATCGCCGTCCTGGCCGACGTCCTCGACCGTGACATCCGTGTCGAGACGATCACTCACGAGCAGGCCGAGCAGCAGATGGGCCGTTTCATGCCGGCCCCGATGGCCGGCTCCCTGCTCGCGCTGTGGGCTGCCGCCTCCGCCGGTCCCGCCCCCATCGCCGACACCAGCCGAACCCTGCTCGGCACGCCGGCGCGCACCTTCCGGCAATGGGCGACCGAGAACGCCGCCGCGTTCACGGCGTTCGCCGCGCGCTGACTGCCGCCGCTCACGCGCCCTGCTCGGTCCGCCCGACCTCACTGAAGGACCATCACCACCATGAAGCCCATCGGCTACTGGCTCAACCGCACCGACGAGGCCCTCACCCGCTACATGAACGGCATGCTCGACGAGTTCGGCCTCACCCGGACCGCCTGGCAGGTCCTCAACGTCATCCGCGACACCCCCGACACCCCCGACGCCGCCGACGCCGACGTCCACACGGCCCTCGCGCCCAGCGCCGACCTCTCCACCCTGACCGCCGCCATCGACACCGTTCTCGCCGGCGACTGGGCCACCCGCCCCGCACCTGGCCGGCTGGTGCTCACCACGAACGGCCGCCGGCGCCTCGTCGCCGTCGATGAGCGGATCAGCGCCTTCCGCGCACTGTCCATGACCGGCATCACCGCGGAGGAGTACCGCACCGCCGTCAACGTCCTCGAACGCATGACCCATAACCTCGAAACCCGCTGATCACGGTCGTCGACCCGCGGCTGTGACCACCGCGTGCGGTCGAGCGGCTCCCACCCACAGCTGGTCGGGCGTCAACGGCCGGCGTGCGGAAGTGCCACCAGAACTGGGGAAGGGGGACAGGTACGGCCCGGTGTCGGCCCGTTCCCCGTGGTCCCCGAAGGATCGGACGCGCCCGCGACAGCAGGGATCAGGTGGCGAACTCAGGGCGGGACAATCGATGCGCGGGTCAGAAACCCGAGTCGCTGCGCCGGTTCAGGTCAGCAGGGGTTCCCAGGAACGCGAGCGACTTTTGGTCGCCCGCTTCGAGGATCTCGGGCCCACCGCCCACGCAGGCCCTGATCAGCTCGTCCGCGGCTCGGTCGTGGTCGCCCGACGCGAAGGCGGTCTGGCCCGACCGAAGGTGGATGTGCGGATTGCCGAGTCCGCCGGGACGCTGAACAGCGCTGTGGAAGCACTTGTAGGCCCGGTCGTGAACACCGAGTCGGAAATGCACGTCGCCGACGGCCCGCACCGTGGTGTGCGGGCCGTCGGCCCCAGCCGTCGATCAGTGGTGGTCAGCCGTCGCAGCCGCAGTTTCCGGAGCAGCAGCCGCCGGAGGCCTTCGGCGTCGGGGCGCCCGCGGTTCCGATGGGCAGGAGGACCTTGTCGGCCGGGACGGCGGACAGCGCGAGGAGGGCCGGGGCGGCCGACGCGGGCGCGGCGGCCTTCTTCGCGGTCGCGGTGCGCAGGGGCGGGTGAGCGGGCAGGTGCTTCCTGCGGCCCGCGCGGATCCCGTTGCCGATGACCAGGACCTCGGCGAGCTCATGGCTCGCGACGACGGCTGCCAGGCCCAGCATGCCGGTGGCCGCGAGCGGGACGAGGGCGAGGAGGATGGCGCCGGACATCAGCAGGTTCTGCGTGAAGACGCGCCGGGCGGCACGGGCGTGGGCGATCGCGTCGGGCAGGCGGCGCAGGTCCTCGCCCATGAGGGCGGTGTCGGCGGCCTCGACGGCGACGTCGCTGCCCATGGCCGCCATGGCGATGCCCGCGTCCGCGGTGGCCAGGGCGGGGGCGTCGTTGAGGCCGTCGCCGACCATGGCGACCGGCCCGTGCACCTGGAGTTCGGTGACGATGCGGGCCTTGTCCTCGGGGAGGAGTTCGGCCCGGACGTCCTCGATGCCGGCCTGCGCGGCGACGGCGGCCGCGGTGCGGGCGTTGTCGCCGGTGAGCATGACCACCGTGATGCCCTGGCGCTCGAGCGCGGCGACGGCCCCGGCGGCCTCGGGGCGGATCTCGTCGCGGACCGCGACGGCACCGAGCAGGATGCCGTCGTGCTCGACCAGGACCACGGTGGCACCGGCGTCCTGCAGGCGCAGGACCTCGTCGGTGAGAGGGCCCGCGTCGATGAAGCCGGGCTTGCCGAGCCGTGCCGGCCGTCCGGCGACGGTGCCGGTGAGGCCGTTGCCGGGCGCGGCCTCCACGTCGTCGCCCGGAACCAGCGCCTGGGGGTCGGCGGCGGCGAGGACGGCGGCGGCGAGCGGGTGCTCGCTGCGGATTTCGAGTGCGGCGGCCAGTTGCAGAACCCGGGCGCGGTCGGTGCCGGGTGCGCTGACGACCTCGATGACGGCGGGTTCGTTGCGGGTGAGGGTGCCGGTCTTGTCGAGCGCGACGACCTTCACCTTGCCGAGCGCCTCGACGGCGGCACCGCCCTTGATCAGGATGCCGGCCTTCGACGCCGAGCCGATGGCGGCCAGGACGGCGACGGGCACGGAGAGGGCGAAGGCGCACGGTGCGGCGGCGACCAGGACGACCAGCGAGCGCTCGATCCACACGGACGGGTCGCCGAGCAGGCCGCCCAGCCCCGCGATCAGCGCGGCGAGCACCAGTACGCCGGGGACCAGCGGCTTGGCGAACCGTTCGGCCAGGCGCTGGCTGGCACCCTTGCGCTCCTGGGCCTCGTGGACGGTGTGGACGAGGCGGGTCAGGGAGTTGTCCTCCGCGGTCGCGGTGACGGCGATCTCCAACGCGCCGGCCCCGTTGACGCAGCCGGCGAAGACCTCGGCGCCGGGACCGACCTCGACCGGCACCGACTCGCCGGTGACCACGGAGGTGTCGAGCGCGCTGCGCCCCGAGGACACGGTGCCGTCGGTGGCGATCCGTTCGCCGGGCTTGACCAGCAGGGTGTCGCCGACCCGCAGGTCGCCGGGGGTGACCTCGGTCTCGACGCCGTGGCGGCGGACGGTGGCGGTGGCGGGGACGAGGTCGAGCAGGGCGCGCAGGCCGTGCCGGCTGCGGGCGACGGCGTAGCCCTCCAGGCCCTCGGCTACGGAGAACAGGAAGGCCAGGGTGGCGGCCTCGCCGTACTCGCCGAGCGCGACGGCGCCGACGGCGGCGATCGTCATCAGCAGGCCGACTCCGAGCCGTCCGCGGGCCAGGCCGCGCAGGGTGCCGGGGACGAAGGTCGCCCCGCCGACGGCGAGCGCCGCCAGTTCGGTGGCGCCGTCCCACGGGCCGGGCAGGAACAGGGTGGTCGCCAGGAGCACGCCGGCGACGGCGGCGGCCTGGAGTTCGCGGACCTGCCACACGGGCGCGGGCGGCTCGGCGGGCTCAGTGGCCGACGGTGCCTGGGCCGGGGTGTCGGTTCCGCAGCACGCGTCAGCCATGCCGGATCTCCTCGGGAGCGGTGCTGCCGATGCGAGCGTCGTCGGCGCAGGCGTAGTCACCGGGGGTGCAGGCGTCCTCGGCGGTGTTCCGCGCGTCGACGAGCAGGACCAGGGAGGCCAGGTCGGCGAGGGCGTGCGCGAGCTTCGGGTCCGCTAGTTCGTACCGGACCCGGCGGCCGTCGGCGACGGTGCGCACCAGGCCGCAGCCGCGCAGGCACGCCAGGTGGTTCGACACGTTGCCGCGGGTCATGCCGAGCGTTTCGGCGAGGTCGGAGGGGTAGGCGGGCGCTTCCAGCAGGGCGAGCAGCAGGCGGCGCCGGTTCTCGTCGGCCAGCGCGGTGCCGACCCGGGCCAGCGCGGCCGCGTCGACGGCGACGGCAGGGCCGCCCGTTCGAGTCATTTCCACGCCGAGAACAGTACAGCGAATCCTGAATCAAGCCCAGGCTGAATCATTGGCGTGCGCACCGGGACCGCGCGCGGGCGATCGCCCAGGCGCCGGTGAGGTCGGGGCGGGTGCGGTCGGCATTCGACGACGGCAGCACGACCACCGTCACCCTGCGCCCGGGCGACACCGCGGACATCACATCCACCGCGAGGGCGGTGGTGCTCAAGCCGATCCAGGCCATCGCATGGAGCGTCGACTGACCGTCCCCGCATCCGGCCGAGCCGAGACACCCGCCGGCCGCCGAGCGACCCGGAGCAGGCGCAACCACCGGCGCACCCCGGTCCTGTCCCGTCTCCTCGACGGCTCATGCCGGGTGCCTTGCCCCTCTCGTCGTCGCCCTGGGACCGGCGCGCCGGTCCCAGGGGCGGGCGCCTGGCGGCCGGCCTGGGGCCCGTCGGAGGGGTGGTCGGCAGTGGTCGCGGTGTGGTGGTGGGGCCGGCTGGTCACAGGCACGGCACCCGGTAGCGGATGCTGCCGTTGAGGCGTCCGACGCGGAAGGCGGCGTCGTAGCACCAGCGGCCGGCCCGTTCGCGGTCGGTGAGTTCGGGCAGTCGGCGCAGCAGCTGCAGCCAGGTGCGTGCGGCGGTCGCGGGAGTGATGGCCGGCAGGCCGTGGGCGCGGAAGTCGCGCATCAGATGGGCGTCGCCGTTGCCGTAGCCGTACGCCTGTCTGACGAGCGGCCCGAGGTGTTCGCGTTGGTGGTACCGCATCACCGCGTCAGGCGCGTAGGCGAGGGTGTAGTCGGCGAGGAGCGCGCGCCAGCAGAACTCGACTTCGTCGCCGCCGCCCGCGTAGCTCTCGTCGAATCCGCCCAGGGCGTGGAAGACGTCCGTGCGGACGCCGAGGCTGCAGCCCATCGCGAAGGGCAGGTAGTCCAGCGCGACGGGGAGCCGGTCGCGGGGCTGCGGCGTGCGCCAGGAGCGGGCGTGGTGGTTGGCCGTGGTGTACGGGGCCGGGTAGCCGCCGACGAGGTGGGCGGTGCCGGCTGCGCGGGCCATGGCGCGGAGCCATCCCGGTGTGGCGGTGTCGTCGGCGTCGCAGAAGACGAGCACGTCGCCCCGGGCGGTGACGGCGCCGGAGTTCCGGGCGTGGTTGATGCCGGTGCGTGCCGGGGCCGCGACGACCCGCAGGTTCGGCAACCGGTCGGCCCACCGCAGGGCGGTCGCCGCGGTGTCGTCGGTGGATCCGTTGTCGGCGACGACGACCTCCCAGCGGCCGGGGTAGTCCTGCCGACCGAGCGCGGCCAGTTGGCGGGGGAGGAGGGCGGCGGCGTCGCGGGCCGGGATGACCACGCTGAGCAGTTCGGGTGCGGGCAGGGCGGTGAGCGGGAGCGGCTCTCGGCTCATGATCGTGTCGCCTCCCGCGGCCCGGCCGCCTGTGCGGCGGCGTGCAGCAGCGCCTGGTGCGGCGTGGGGGCCATGTGGGTCTGCGGCCATGCGTGCCGGTGACGCCAGGTGTCCCGGTAGCTGCTGATCTTCCCGTTGCGGTCGTCGAGCACGGTGTGTTCGAGGCCCAGGAGCAGGCAGAGGAGGTGGGCGTGAAGCCGGTCGGTCACGACGGCCCTGGCACCGCCGAGCAGCCGGCAGCCGCGGCGCAGGTGCAGCCGGGCGTGGGCGTCGAAGACGTCGGCCAGGGCGTCGGCCGACCGGGCGGTCGGGGTTCGTCGCAGTGCGTCGGCTGCTGTCCGGATCGCCAGGCGGGCGCCTCGTAGGCGCGCCGGCCAGTCGGGGCCGCCGCCTTCGCCGGCGTTCCAGTCGGTGCGGTGCACCGTGCCGTCCGGGGGCGGTTCGGCGTGGGGGGCGGCCTCGTGGTCGGTGCGGCCGAGCCACAGCAGGTGGTGGTGGGGTGTTCCGGCGGCCGGCAGGTCCTGGAGCGCGAAGGCGGAGTCGGGGGCGAGGAGGCTGCGGGCCGCGAAGGCGTCGCGGGCCCGGTGCAGGCTGCGGGTGTCGCGCAGCAGTAGCGTCAGATCGGGGTGGGCGTCGAAGACTTCCCGGGCACGAGCGAGGTTCCGCCGGTCGTCGAAGTGCACCGATTGCGGGAGTTGGATGATCCGGTGCCGTGGGAAGGCGCGGATGACCCGTTCCCGCAGCTGCTGGTGGTGGGGCCACAGGTCGCCGAGGTTGCCGCCGCCGTGCAGCAGGATGGTGCCGCTCGGCAGGCACCGGGCGAGGTCGTCCTCCGCGAAGGTGTGCCGGTCGCAGAGGTAGGCGAGGTCGACGCCCAGGTCCCGCAGCAGGGCTCGTTCGCCCAGCCAGATCGCGGAGTCGCCGACGTTGGCGTGGCGGGGGAAGTCCACCAGGGCGCACCGGGTGCCCGGCGCGATCAGTTCGCGGAGCACCGCGGTGGCCTCGGCCCTGGCCAGGGTCCGGGCCAGCGTCCGGGCCGCGGCCGCCGGGTCGGCGTCCCCTCGGGCGGACACTACGCGGCTCCCTGGGACAACCGCCGCGCGGCGCTGCGGTGGGCGTGTTCCGCGGCTTCGGCGATGTCGTGCCGTCCACGGGCGGTGGCGTCCTCGGCGAGCGAGCGCATCGACTCCATGGCGCCGTCCGACCGCAGCGGCGCCGTACGGAGCCGGTCGAGGTCGAGCACCCCCGGCAGGGTGCGGCAGTGCTGGAGCGCACCGGCCATGTCGAAGGCAGCCATGGTCCGCAGGCACTTCTCGCAGATCCCGCAGTTGTGGGCGGGCCGACTCAGCCAGCACACCCCGAGGTTCTCCCACACCAGGGGCGAGGCGGCGAGGTGTCGCTCGATCTTGTCGGTGCGGGTGGCCTCGGCGCCGTCGTGCACGATCTCCAGGCTCTCGGTGGACCACAGGTGGTCCAGCAGCGGGTGGGACCCGAGCGGCGGCAGACGGCTGTACTGGTCGCTGGCGGCGATCAGGCACCGGCCGAGCACCCCTTGCAGGGCCAGTGCGACGCCGGCCAGCGCGGCCCCGTGGAACTCCTCCCAGTGGACCAACTCGGCTGTGGCGGCACGGACGTTGGTCTCCACCACCACCGCCGCGCAACCGGACTCGGCGGCCACGTGGCGGACACGGGAGAGCAGTCGGTCGTAGTCCGCCCCCCGGTGCTGGTCGAAGTTGGCGTGCACCAACGTGGTGACCGGCCGGTGCCCGGGGCGGCCGCGCCGGCTTCCGTCCTTGAACAGGCTGTAGAAGCAGTCCACCCCCGTGGTGAAGAACAGTCCCACGCCGTCCGGAGACGGCTCCGGCACTGCCTCCTCCGCCGCGTCGAACCGCACCGGCCGCAGTGTTCCCCACCACGCGTGATAGATCTCCATCGCGGTCTGGGCCGACCTGAGCAGACGTGCCGAGACCGGGGCGGCGACGGTCAGGTCCTCGCCCAGCGCCATGGCCGGCATCACCAGCGCGGCGAGGAAGGCGTCGCCGCGCGCCGGCAGCCAGTCGCGATCGCCCCCGCGCACGGTGAAGTACAGGTGCCGGCCTTCGGGCCACGACGCGGTGCGCACGATGGCGGACAGCCGCCAGCCGTCGGCCACCGGAACCCGAACGACGCTGTCAACGAGCACTGAGATCACATCCGATTCATCGACAGCCAGGCCGGCGGACGACCGCCGGAGCGGTGAGGACGCGGTCCCGGTCCCGGCCTCCAGGGCGTCCTCGACGGTCGCTCAGGCAGTCGGGGCCGAAAGACCGTCAGACGATCAACATCGAGTCGCCGAACTCATGGAAGCGGTACGCGCCAGGCACCAGCTCCCGCCGGTAGACGTCGAGCAACGGCTCACGGTCGGTGAACGCGGACGTGAGCAGCAGCTCCGAACTCCGGGGCCGGTGCAGGTTCGTCAGGAAGGCGTCGCAGGCGCGAAACCGATGTCCCGGGGTGATCCGGAGCCGCGTGAAGCCGCGCCTCGCCGACACCACGCCATCCGCGCCGGTCACCGTCTCCAGGGTGCGCAACGCCGAGGTGCCGCACACCACGACCCGGCCGCCCCTCGCCCGGCGATCGTTGATCGCCTCCGCGGCGGGCGCGGTGACCTCGTAGCGTTCGGCGCGGGGGAAGTCGAAACCCTCGGCCCGGGCGGCACGGTCCACCTGGTTCTCGGCGGCGACATCGCCGACACCGCCCTCGGCGACCCGCTGCCGGAACAGCTCACGGACGAAGTGGTGCGACCGGGCCGCGATCAGCAACGTCACCTCGGCCACCTCGACTCCCTTGCCCCGGAGCCGATTCAGGACCTCCGGCGTGAAGTGGCGCCCCGCCGACGGAAAGAGGACGGCCCCGGGGTGCGTGCCGAAGACGTTCTGGTAGTACTCCGGGTCGGCGGGTGCCTGTTTGAGGTACCCGGGGTAGATCGGCTCGGCCAGCCGGTACAGCGTCTCGCCGTCACCGGGGGAGAGCCGGATCTCCCAGACACCGGGATCGGCCTCCGCGCCCAGACGCCCCGTGACCTGGTGCTCGGGCCCCAGACGGAACACGGCGCCCGGCCGGCACACCGCGGCCGGTGCCACCAGGCAATGCCACTCGCCGTCCCCGCGCGGCGAGTGGATGCTCACCGCGACGACTCTGCCTTCACCGTCCTCTCCGTACAGCAGCGTCGGCACCACGCGCGCGTTGTTCAGCACGAGCACGTCCTCGGGCTCGAAGTACGCGTCGATGTCGCGGAAGCTACGGTGCTCCACCCGCGCCGTGCCACGCCTCAGTACGGCCAGCCGAGCATCGCACCGCTCGCCGCCGCGCGCCTCGGGCGGCTCCTGGGCCACCAGATCGTCAGGCAGGTCGAACGAGTAGTCATCAGGGTTGTCATCGGCTCGCGAGGGCTCCACCACGCGACTCTCCCGTCGTCAGCAGCGGCGCATGCGTCATCGGACCGCGCTCCAGCAGCACCCTTCGGCACCGCTGTGACGAAACGGGGGCGACGACGGCGCGCACTGCGCGTACACGGTGTCGGCGGGCGCCGGAGACCGGGCGAATCTCCTGCGGCTCGGCAAACCACCGACTGCGGAGAAGCCGACGGCTGGCGTCCGCCGACTGGACCTGCCATCCCACGCTATGGGGCCACGCCCGGGGTGTCGTCCGTGCACCGGCCAATCGGGTGAGTCCGCCCACGGATCGATCGCACGAACGATCTCACCGCGCGAGATCCTCATCGCCGACTGCTCCTGGACGGCCCGAACGCGAGGACCCGTCCGGCACGGGCCCGGTTGCAGCCCGCGTGACGCGCGCTGTGGACTACACGCATGACCGCCCGCACCCTGTACCTGATCGGCTGCGCCGCCCCGCCCGTGCGCGACATCGGCATCGGCGTCCGCGCCGCCCAAGCGGCCGAATGGGACGTCTGCCTCATCCTCACTCCCACCGCACACCGATGGGCGGACCAGGACTTCCCAGGTCTACTCGAAGAGCTCCGCGAGCTCACCGGCCACCCCGTACGCCACCAGTACGATCTACCCTCGCAGTCAGGCAGGACGCCCGCACCCGATGCCCTCCTCGTCGCACCGCTGACCGCCAACACGCTCAACAAGTGGTCCGCCGGAACCTGTGACACTCTCGCGCTCGGCGTCTTGACCGAAGGGATCGGCCTGCGCCTGCCCATCGTCGCGCTGCCGCACTTCAACACGGCTCTGGCCGCGCACCCCGCCGTCCGACGCAGCGTCACCGTCCTGCGGGAGGAGGGGGTGGCGCTACTCCTCGGCGAGAACGGCTACACCCCCCACCCGCCGGAACGGGGAAACATCGCCGCCTACCCGTGGGCAACCGCCGTCGCCGCCCTCCCGAAGAGGAAGTGACCGACGGCGCGCGGCGCGGCAGTTCGGTAAATATTCAGGTCAGCGCACGCGGCCGCGGGGCTTGAGCGGGGTGCCCGGGAGCTCCGGGGAGGGCAGCCGGTTGCCCGGGTAACCCTGGACCGCGCCGAAGCGGCCGGAGGCGGCCACTTACGGAGAGCTGAGGGCTACCACCAGCGCTTCGGCCTCGTCCACGTCGACTTCGAGACGCAGTTGCACACCCCGAAGGCCTCGTGCGCCTGGTACCGCGATCGCGTCGCGGCACACCGGGAACGGTCTGCGGCGATGGATCATGACGAACAGTCAACCCGGCTGCCCTGTAGGGCACTCGGGCCGGGCGGCGGGACGATGCGGGCGGCGGGACGGTGTCGTCGCCCTATTGATAGGGAACTTTACTTTCTATTACGCTGTCGGCTGGCGGCTTGGCGCGGCGTCCGTGCAGGAGGGGCGTGACGCGCTCAGTGAGAGCTCTGACCCGGCCGCCGCGGCGGTGTGACGCCGCTTGCCGGTGAGTTCGTGTGGTGTGGACCGGAGTCCAGCTCTCGCCGTTTCTCAAGGTCATGGAGTCAGGGATGCGTCTGGGTGTCTCGGCAAGGCCTGTTCGTGTCGGAGTATTCGCCGCTGTGCTCGCGTTGCTCGGCGGCCTGTTGCTCGGCTGGTCCGAGCGGGCGGGGGCGGCGGGCGATCCGCTGATCTCGCAGGGGAAGGCCGCGACGGCCTCGTCCGCCGAGGGGTCGTCGTACGCGGCGGGGAAGGCGTTCGACGGGAGCGCCTCCACGCGGTGGGCGAGTGCGGAGGGAGCGGACCCGCAGTGGCTGCTGGTGGACCTCGGAGGGAGCGCGGGGATCTCGCGGGTGAAGCTGAGCTGGGAGGCCGCCTACGCGAAGGCGTACCGGGTTGAGGTGTCGGCGGACGGGGTGACCTGGACGACCGCGGCGGAGGAGAAGGCCGGGAACGGCGGGACGGACGACTGGCCGGGGCTGGGCGCCAGGGGCCGCTACGTCCGGATGTACGGGACGGCGCGCGGGACGTCGTACGGGTACTCGCTGTTCGAGATGCAGGTGTACGGGGTGCCGGACGGCGGTCCGTCACCGACCGGCCCGTCACCGACCGGTACCACGCCGGGCGGGGCGTTCACCGTGGTGGCGGCGGGCGACATCGCCGCGCAGTGCACCGCCTCGGACAGCGGCTGTGCGCATCCGAAGACGGCCGCACTGGCCCAGCGGATCAACCCGAGGTTCTACCTGACGATGGGTGACAACCAGTACGACGACGCCCGGCTGGCGGACTTCCGCAACTACTACGACAAGACCTGGGGGGCGTTCAAGGCGAAGACCCACCCGGTGCCGGGCAACCACGAGACCTACGACCCGGCCGGGTCGCTCGCCGGGTACAAGGCGTACTTCGGCAGCATCGCCTACCCGCAGGGAAAGAGCTGGTACAGCTTCGACGAGGGCAACTGGCACTTCGTCGCCCTGGACTCCAACGCCTTCGACCAGAGCGCCCAGATCGACTGGCTCAAGGCCGACCTCGCGGCCAACGCGAAGAAGTGCGTGGCCGCCTACTGGCACCACCCGCTGTACTCCTCGGGCGGGCACGGCAACGACCCGGTCTCCCGGCCGGTGTGGAAGATCCTCTACGGCGCCAAGGCCGACCTGGTGCTGAACGGGCACGACCACCACTACGAGCGGTTCGCCCCGCAGGACCCGGACGGGAAGGCCACCGCGGACGGGATCGTGGAGATCGTCGGCGGCATGGGCGGCGCGGAGCCGTACCCGATCGAGCAGGTCCAGCCGAACAGCCAGAAGCGGATCAGCGGCGAGTACGGCGTGCTGAAGCTGGACTTCACCGACTCCGGCTACGGCTGGAGCTACGTCGGAACGGACGGCCAGGTCAAGGACACCGGCCCGAAGTACAGCTGCCACTGATGATGTACCTGGCCACCACCGGCCGCCGTCCGGACGCGCCGCCCCGCCCCGCCGGGCAGGGGCGGCGCGTCCCCGGCACGGTCATCGCGCTCGGCGCGGTCAGCCTGGTCACCGACGTCTCCTCGGAGATGGTCACCGCCGTGCTGCCGCTCTACCTGGTGCTGGGCCTCGGCCTCTCACCCCTGCAATTCGGCTTCCTCGACGGGCTGTTCAACGGCGCCACGGCGGTGGTCCGGCTGCTCGGAGGCAGGCTCGCCGACCGCGGCGGCGGCCGGCACCGGACCGTCGCCGGGGCCGGCTACCTGCTCTCGGCGCTCTCGCGGCTCGGGCTGCTGCTGGCCGGCGGGGCGGCCGGCGGCATCGCCGCCGCGCTGGCCGCCGACCGGCTCGGCAAGGGCGTGCGGACCGCGCCGCGGGACGCGATGATCTCGCTCAGCGCACCGCCGGAGGCGCTCGGCCGGGCGTTCGGAGTGCACCGGGCGATGGACACCACGGGGGCGCTGCTCGGACCCCTGGTCGCGTTCGCGGTTTTGTGGGCGACTACGGACGCGTACGACGCGGTCTTCGTGGTCAGCTTCGCCATCGGGCTGTTCGGCGTGCTGGTGCTGGTCCTGTTCGTCCCGGCGGGGGCGGTGCCGGGGGCCGGGACGGCCGGGGCGGCGGTAGCGGCCGCCGAGTCGACGTCCACCGGAAGGAGGAGGAGCAGGGCGCTCGGCGACCCGGTGTTCCGGCGGGTCGTCACGGCCGCCGCACTACTGGGGGCAGCGACGATCGGCGATTCCTTCCTCTACCTTCTGCTGCAACGCGGCCTGGACCTGCCGCCCCTGCTCTTCCCGTTGCTTCCGCTCGGCGCTGCGGCCGGCTACCTGCTGCTGGCCGTACCGGCGGGCCGGGTCGCGGACCGGACCGGGAGGCGCATTCCGTTCCTCTGCGGGCACGCCGCGCTGCTCGCCGCCTACCTCACCCTGATGGCCCCGCCGGGATGGCCGGCGGCCGTACTCGTCCTGGTGCTCCTCGCCGTCTTCTACGCCGCCACGGACGGCGTGCTGATGGCACTGGCCGGGCCGGTGCTGCCGCTCGACGGCCGCGCGAGCGGCCTCGCGGTGCTGCAGACCGGCCAGGCGCTCGCCCGGCTGGTCGGTGCGGCCGGCTTCGGTGCGGCCTGGACGTGGTGGGGGCCGCGCCCGGCCCTGGCGGTGGCCGCACTCGGGCTGGCCGCCGCACTTGTCGCAGCATGGCGGATCCTGCCGGAGAGGGAGGCCTCGTGAAGGCGCGTCCAGTGGTGCTGATCGCAGCCGCTCTGGTACTGCTGGGCGGTTCGCTGGGGTACGTGCTGCACGCCCGGCAGCGCAACGGCGGGCAGCGGCTCGTCGCCGCGGAGAGCTCGTTCACCTTGGACGAGCCCGGGCTCTACTACCGGGACACCGCCAGCGGGCGGGTCGCCCGCAGCCCGGGGGTGCCGGACGGGCCGTCCTGTGTCCGCTTCCACGCCGGGGGAGACCGGGCCCTGTGCCTGCGGGCGCTGCCCGGTACCCCGGCGCGTACCCAAGCGGTGGTGTACGACCGACGGTTCACCGAGCTCCAGACGGTGACGGTGCCCGGGATCCCGAACCGGGCCCGGGTGTCGGCCTCCGGGCAACTGCTTTCCTGGACCACCTTCGCCGTGGGGGACTCCTACGCGGCGGGTACCTTTTCCACCCGGACGTCGATCCTGGACCTGCGCACCGGCTATCTGGTCAAGTCGGTCGAGTCCATCCCGCTGACCGTCGACGGTGCCCGCCACCACGCCGCTGACGTCAACTACTGGGGCGTCAACTTCGCCTCGGACGACAACCGTTTCTACGCCACCGTCTCGACCGGCGGCCGGACCCACCTGGTCGAGGGCGACCTCCGGGCGTGGTCGGCCCGCACACTGCGGGAGAACGTCGAGTGTCCCTCGCTCTCGCCGGACGGTACCCGGATCGCCTTCAAGAAGAAGGTCTCGGCCGACCCGGCGGCGCCCTGGCGGCTCCACGTCCTGGAACTGGCGGGACTGCGCGAGCACCCGCTGGCCGAGTCGCGCAGCGTGGACGACCAGGCGGCCTGGCTCGACGGGGAGACGCTCGGGTACGCGCTGCCGGCCCAGGACGGGAAGGGCACCGACGTCTGGAGCGTGCCGGCGGACGGCAGCGGGACGCCGCACCTGCTGGTGCCCGGCGGTTCGTCGCCGGTGACCGTTCCGGCGGCGTCGAAATGACCCGGCGGCCGGCGCCGCACAGCCCCTACCGCTCGGTGGGGTGCTCGGCGTCATCACCGACCCCCACCGCGGAGCCCCACGACGGCGCGCGGCCTACCGGCCTGGACGGCGTCCGTTCCGGCCGCTCATTCAGCCCGCCCTGACCGGATCGTTCCGCATCCAGGCCCGATGGGGTCTTCATCCGGGCACCCCGCGGCGGTGAGGATCGAGGCATGACCAACGCACTCCTCGTGGCTCGCCGCTACCCGAGGGCGGTGGTAGTGCGCGACGTGCTGTGCGTGGTGGACGACCGGGTGGTGACCTCGGCCGGCATCGCGAGCGGCATCGACCTGGCCCTGCATCTGGTCGCCGTCCGGCACGGGCCGGCAGCGGCCGCCCGGATCGCGCGGGAGATGGTCGTCTACGCGCGCCGCAACGGCGACGAGCGGCAGGTCAGCGTGATGCTTCGGCACCGCGCCCACGTGGTCGACGCCGTCCACCGGGTGCAGGACCTGATCGACGCCCGCTTCACCGCCCGGCTCAGCCTCGCCGACCTCGCCGGCGCGTCGGGCGTCAGCGAGCGTACCCTCACCCGCCACTTCACCGAGGCCACCGGACTCACCCCGCTGTGCTACCAGCAGGAACTGCGCGTCGAGCGGGCAGAGCACCTCATCGCGCACGGCGCCACCACGGAGGCCGCCGCCCGCGCGGCCGGCTTCCAGGACGCCCGGATGCTCCGCCGTCTGCGTGCCCGCGCCGGAGTCGTCCACGCCGGTGCGGTCCGCGGCGTGGACGGGCCGGCAGAGTGCGTCAACTCCTCCGTCGGATAGTTGACTTGATGAGAGCCAGTGCCTTTCGGTCAAGGTCTTGCCACAATGACAGCCCGTTCGACGGGGGGTAGTTGGGCCCGTCCCCCCATGCGCCGCCGGGCTGTCGGCGTCGCCCGGTGCAGGGATAGCGCGCCACCATGCGGATCCGCCCAAGTCGGTCGAATCCTCAGGGTTTCCCGTACTCGTCGTGGCGGCGCAGCCAGTGGGTCTCCTCGCCCTCCTCGTGGCGGCCCAGCGGCGTCCGGTCGAGGAGGCCGTAGTAGGCCATGACGGGCTCAAGGCCGCGCGCAGTGGTGACGTACGTCCGGTAGACGGTGCCGTCCGAGCGCGCGTAGGCGCTCAGCCCGGGCCCCTCGGTGACGTATCCGAGCACGTCCGTGTCGCAGGCCTCCGCCATCTGGCGCACGGTCGGTGGGATGTCGCCCTCGAGGAACGGCTTCAGTTCCTCCTCGGTGTACTGGAATCCGAGGTCACGGTGGAAGTCGCTGCCGCCGGTGGAGACCCAGTCGAAGCGCCAGCCCATTCGCTCCCGATAGGCGAGGAGCTTGTCGATCGGCGCCCGGGAGGAGCAGATCAGCGTCACGTCGCGGGCTTTCAGGTGGACCGCGTTGGGGCTGAGGGTGTCCGCGATCGAGGAGCAGACCGGGCATCCGGCCTCATAGGGCGGGCCGAACATGAAGTGGTACACGAGCAGCTGCGAGCGCCCGCCGAAGAGGTCCGCGAGGGACTTGGTCCCGCCCGCGGTCTCGAAACGGTAGTCCTTCTCGACCGGCACCCAGGGAAGCTCCCGCCGCTTCCGCGCGAGCTCGTCACTTCGTCGGGTGAGCTTCTTCTCCTCCGCCAGCAGTTCCTCCCGGGCCGCCTCGAACTCGTCCTGCGTGCCGATCCTGTGCTCGGGCATGGCCTTTCCCTCCTGTTATGGGAGCAGAACACCGCATCGCGGCGTGCGGTCACCCGCAGTGGCAGCCGGCAGCGCGTGCCGCCGGCTACCCGTCCGGCCGTACATCCACCGTACGCGCGCGGCGGCAGGCCCTCGCGACCGAGCCGAACGGCCTGTTCGGCGACGTGATCACACGGCGGATGGAGGCTGCGCCTGCAGGTGATCGATCCGCGTCGGCGAAAGCCCCGCCCTGTGCTGTCGGGCCGGGTCGGGTCAGGCCGGGGCGGTCCCGGTCACGGTGGGTACCGTCGATGGACGGGCTCCCGGCGACCGGGTGCCCACGGGGCCCGGGCCATCCGTTCACTCGCCCGGTATCACGTTCGAGAGCGGCAGGCCTTCGAAGAAGGCCACCGCCTCCTCACGCCAGTGCGGGCGCCAGCCCTGGGCTTCGGTGCGGGCCGCATCCGCGCAGCGGCGCATGTCGGAGCGGAGCTTCCCGTCCACGCCCAGCAGCCGGGCCAGCTCGCGGATGTGCTCGACCGTGTCGGCGGGGCAGTGCGGGTCACCGAGCGCGGACGCCACCACGGCCCGCTGCGTCTCGTCCGCGGCGGCGAGCAGGGCGCTCACGGCGTAGCTGCGGCGGCCCGCGCGGAGGTCGGTGCCGGTGGACTTGCCGGTGGTGTCGTCGTCGCCGAACAGGTCGAGGTAGTCGTCGCGGAGCTGGCCGCCGATGCCGACCAGGGTCGCGTACCGGCGCAGCCGTGCGTCGTGGCGGGCCACGTCCTCACCTGCGGCCAGCAGTCCCAGTCGCAGCGGGGCGAGCACGGAGTACCGGGTGGACTTGTACTCGCAGACGGTGTGCAGGAACTCCTCGTCCGGGAGCGGTCGGAAGTCGCGTTCGAGGTCGACGATCTGGCCGGTGACCGTCTCGGCGCCAGCGTCGAGCTGTACCTCCAGCATGGCCTGGCGCAGCTCGGCGGGGACGTCCGCGTCCAGGAGGACACGCATCGAGAGGAAGGCGGCGAGGTCCCCGGCCAGGAGGGCCAGGCCGAGGGCGGTGCGGTCCGCCTCCGGGAAGTCCTGGCGGTAGGCGTAGTAGGTGGAGGGGCCGCCGCGGCGCAGGGGCGTGTCGTCGATGATGTCGTCGTGGACGAGCCCGTGAGTCTGGAGCAGTTCGATGCTCAGCGCGGCCTCGGCCAGGCCGGGTACCGGGTCGGTGGTCACCAGTCGGGCGGCCTCGTACAGGAGGGCGACCCGCAGCCGCTTGCCGCCGCGCAGTGAGAGGTCACGCAGCAGTTCCAGGCAGCGTGGGGTGAAGCGGCTGAGCGGCGGGGTGTCGAGGCGTTCCGGCAGGGCGGCGAAGTAGGCCTCGAAGTGGAGGTCGAACCGGTGCCGGTGTCCGGCGGCTCGTTCGCGGGCGGCTGCCATGATCGTCTCGTTCACGCGACCCACCCTCTCATCCGCACGGGCGCGCCCTCGCCGCCGGGTCGTGGCCGGGTCCGTCGACGTCCGCGATGTGCGGGCCGCGCCCGGCGGAGCGGGAGCGGTGACCGAACCGGCCGCCCGCCGGCTCCACACAGTGCCGGGCGGTGGCGATGACCCTGCGGTTGGCGCTGGAGACGACGTCCGCGGTGCACACGCCGACCCCGGTGAGCAGCCGCCCGTGGTGCCCCGGACGGAGTGGATCGGCTCCAGGGCCTCTGACCGCCCGCGCGGCGCGAGGGCGCCGAGACCGGGAGCCGGCCGTACCCGAAACCTCGGGTGCGGCCGGCCGCCGGACGAGGGGCTTACTGGCACTTCTCGTCGATCTTGTACTGAAGCGCCCTCGGGTAGTCGTGCCGGCTGAGCCGGACGCGGGCCAGGATCGGCGCGTGGTTGATGTCGTTGCCGGGGTCGGCGATGTCCAGCAGGAGCGATTCGAGCTCGGCGTGGGTGGTGAGCTCGTACCCGTGCATCCGGTCCTTGTCCGTGCCGAAGACCTCGGCCAGCTTCTCGTACCGCCACGGGTGCAGCACGTTGTAGAAGTCGGCGCCGTCGGACGGCTTGTCCTTGTAGTAACAGGGGCTGACCAGCATCTGTTCGATGCCGTAGAAGCCCTCGTTGTCCAGGACGAAGACCACCGGCCGCAGGTGGTGGCGCACCTGGGTGGACAGCTCCTGGCAGATCTCCTGGAACGAGCCGTCCCCGACGAACACCAGCGGTCGCCTCGGCGGCGTCTGCCGGCCCAGCGCCACGCCGGTGGCCGCGCCGACCGAGTAGCCGATGGACAGCCAGCTGTTCTGCGCCAGGAAGCCGGCCCGCTCGGTGATCCGCAGGTTCATCGAGCCGATCAGCGCGAACGCCGCGTCCGAGACCACCGTGAACGGCGAGGGGGCCTGCGGGTCCCCGCCGGTGGCCTGGTGCTCCAGGAAGTGGTTGACGTGTTCGAAGAAGCTGTCGTACGTCAGCTCCTCCGGGTATCGGTCGGTGCTCAGCGACTCCAGGAACTCGGCCGTGGTGGCCGGGACGTCCAGGCCCGCCGCGTTGGCCAGCGCGAAGTGGTCGGCCGGGAAGGTCTGTCCCTGCAGCGCGTTGCGCAACGCCGGGATGAACCGGCCGAGTCGGACCTCGGGGAAGTACGTGGCGCCGACGCTGACACCGCCGCGGGCCGCCACGATCCAGTCGTCGCCGATCGACTGCTCGCCGCCGAGGTTCTTGGACGTGGACCAGGTTCCCAGGCCGATCCGGCACCCGGCGTTCTTGAAGGTGTCCCGGATCTCCGGCAGGCTCGCCTTGCCGTTGTAGACGCCGGCGAACAGGGGATGCCGTTCGGAGACCACGGACTTCGCGCCGACCGTGGTGCAGAACTGCATCCGGGTGGTCTGCACGAACTCCAGCAGCTCGGCCTCCAGCCGCTGGCGGACGAGTTCCTCGCCGGCCCAGACGATCGGCGTGCCGAACTTCCCGATCAGCTCCACCGCCGCCTTGACCGCCTTGGCCAGCATCTCCTCGTTCCGCTTGGTGGACACCCGCTCGTGAGCCCGGAGTTCACCCTGCGGCGGCTCGCACGGCGCGTGCCAGAGGTCCTCCATCACCTCCAGGTAGACGGGCTTGTGCTCGGTCAGGCACGCGGTGATCGCGCTGTCGATCTGCCAGGGCGCGAGCCCCGGGTTGGAGAGCACCTGCGCGTCCACCGTGACCTGCCGGTAGACGTCCAGGTTGCTCTCCCGGCGCGGGCTCATGTGCGAGGTGAGCAGGCCGACCGCCTGCTGGTTGAGCCACTGTTCGTACGAGGGCGCCGCGTTGATCGCGATCAGCGGCACGTCCTCGACGTACGCGCCGCCGATGGTGTTGAGCAGGCTGAACGCGCCCACCCCGTAGGTCACCGCGACCGCGCCGACGCCGACCTCGCCCTTGTCCGGGTCGGCGTCGGCGCCGCGCACCCGGGCGTACGCGTCCGCGGCGTAGCCGCCGCCCATCTCGGTCGGGGTGCCGATCCAGCGCACCTTGGTGGTGGCCTGCATGATCGTCAGGAACGGGCCGAGGAAGTCGCCCGGCACCCCGAACAGGTACTGGATGCCCAACTGTTCCAGTCTGGTGGCCAGGTAGCGGGCCACCGTCCATTCGTGCTCGCCGCTCATCCGCTGATCGCCTCCTGTCGACGCTCCCCGCGGACCCGCACGTCGGGCCGGATCTCCGCTTCCACCGGGGGCGGTGGTGGTGGCGCCTCGTGGACGGCGATGGCCGCCCGCACGGCGGTCTCCACCGCTCCCTCGATCCAGGCGTGCTTGAGCGAGACGTGCTCGCCGGCGAAGTACACCGGGCCTTCCGGCTTGACCGCGTCGAGGTGGAAACTGGTCATCTGGTGCGGGGTGTACACCGCCGCCTCGCCGAACGCGTACGGGTCGCGCAGCCAGCTCTGGGTCTTCCCGTAGCCGGTGTAGAACACCTCGATCCGCCGGCCGTGCACCGACTGGAGGTTGCGTAGCGCGTAGACGTACCGCTCGTCGTCCTCCATGGAGTCCCAGCGCACCGCGTCGTCCGACCAGCTGTAGCCGGCCAGCACCACGCCGCCCCCGTCGCCGTCGGGCACCGGGTGCGAGGGGTAGTACATGAAGCGGTTCGGGTTGTCGGTGGTCGAACCGCCGCCGAAGCAGTTGGTGGCCGGGCGCACGCTCGCCCGGAGCAGCGGGGTGTGCTGGTAGGCCTCCCGCTGGCCCTGGCTGATCCGGCGCTCGTCCACGCTCGCGTGCGCGCCGAGCAGCACCTCCGGCAGGTTGCGCGGGGGTCGGTGGCCGTTGTGGGCGGCGGCCACGGCCGCCTCGGCGTCCTCCTCGCCGGCCCGCTGGTAGTACTCGTAGAGGCCGGGTGCGATGGAGTCGAGCTCGACTTTCCAGTCCGCCTCGGTGAACTCCCACCAGCGGCGGGAGAACTCCAGCAGAACCTTGGTGGCCTGGTCGTAGTGGGTTTCGATGATCGCCCGGCGCTTCTTGTACGAGAACGGGGGCGTCACCTGGACGAACCGCAGGGCGGAGAACGGGACCGTCATGATCGCGAAGTCGCCCGTCCAGACGGTGGGTTCGGCCTTCGGGTCGTCCTCGGGAACAGTCATGACGGCGACCTGCGGCCCGTTCGGGCCGGCGCTCCGCGCGCCCCCGCCGTCCCGGCGCGTGTCCCAGTACTCCATCCGGATCATCCGTTCGCCCATCCGCAGCTCCGCCCGGAGCTCCTCGGCGAGCGCGTGGGGCAGGTTCCAGCTGCCGCCCTCGATCTCCCAGTAGGTGGCCGTGGGATTGATGTCGCTGCGGCCCAGGAAGGTGTGGAAGAAGGACAGGTGCAGCCGCGAGGTCATGTTCTCAACCGTGCCGATCGCCTCGATGGCCTCGTCGCTGAAGCCCGCGTACTCGCGCAGGAAGCGGCCCATCGAGTAGCCGTCGAAGTCGTGGATCACCCGGGCCCAGCCGTCCAGCCACTCGGCGAACGGCTTGTTCTCACGCTTGCCGTCCTTGACCACCGAGTAGTAGTCGCGGACCGGCTCGAGTGCCTGGTTGACCATGTCGGCGGCGGTGATCCGCACCTCGTCGCCGGTGAGGTGGAAACCCTCGTTGACGCAGCTCGGGTCGGCGGTGTACTCGCTGCGCCGGGCCTGGATCCGGTTGGTGCGGATCCACGAGTTGAAGCGCTTGGCCGGTTCGCGGAAGTCCGGGCTGTCCGCGCCGTACGTCCACACTTTCCCGGGTTCGAAGGACTCGTAGACCACCGGCGGCACGGGCGCGTTCTGGTTGCCGGTGTCCGGATCGACGTCGACGTTGAAGAAGAGCTGCCGCTGCAGGCCGAGGCTGTCGACCAGGGCCAGGGTGAGCGGGTGGAAGCTGGGCAGCCGCATCGCCCCGGCCTCGGCGTACTGCTCAGGGTCGTAGAACGGGCCGTCCACCTCGTCGTCGGTGGAGCGGAAAGTCTTGATCCGCCCGCCGACCCGGTTGGCGTTGGCCTCCAGGATGGTCACGCGGTGTCCGGCGTCCTTGAGCAGCTTCCCGGCGACCAGGCCGGCGATGCCCGCGCCGACGATCAGCACGTCCTTGGGCTCGTCCGTCTGCGGGATGCCGTCCTTGATCAGGACGTCGAGGTAGCGGAGCTTCAGGTCCTTGTCGTCCGGACCGATCAGTAGCAGTTCGCGCGCCAGCTGCCGGCAGGTCTGCCAGCGGGCGCGTTCGTTGGCGGTGCCTTTGATGACGGGGTTCTCCATGGTGTCTCCTCGGGGCGCTCAGGGGTCAGGAGCCGACCGGCTCGTTGGGGAGGTCCTTGCCCTCGGCGAGCAGGCGCAGCGTGCTGATCGAGGGGGTGAAGGCGTAGAGCGCGTCCCCCCGGGTGTCGGTGTTCGTGCGCCGCTTCGGTCGGGGTAACTGCTCGATGGACGGTACGGAGGTGGGACGGGTGGGGGGTGTGGTCATGGGTCGGGCTCCTCGCGCTGGGGGCGCGAGACAGGCAGTGCCGGTCACAAGATGCGAGAGTTTCGCTACTCAACGTAGCTTCGTCGTCGAGAGTCCTGTCAACCGGAGGTCAGCCTCTCGGTGGGGTCGCACAGCGTCACCAGGCGCCGTGCTTCCGTACAGGTATGGGTCGGTAGAACAGGTCCCTGTACATCCACCGTCGGTTGGGCCGGATCACCTTCGAGTTGGGCGACCACGACCGAGCCGCGGATGAGCTGATCAAGGCCTACATGGGCGGTGGGCCCGAGACCCTCGAAGAGGAAGACCCCGAGTATCTCGTGTTCCTGGGAACTCGTGCTGACCTGAACCGGCGCAGCAACTCGGCTTTCTGACCCGCGCATCCGTTGTCCCGCTCTGGGTTCGCCTCCTGGGCCTCGCTGTCGCGGACACAGCGGTGGGCAGCGTCAGACAACGCTCGTTGCCCCGCCCCACGGTGCGCGCGCGGGCCTCCCGCTGCTCCGCGACCCGCCCGCTTCCCGTGTCCCCATCGTGTCGCGGCCTGCGCTATCGAGTTGCTATGCGACTTGGGCAAGATCGGCGTCGCAGGTCCGGTGGCGGTACACGCCGGGCATGACGAAGGCGTTCCGGTCGGCGCGCGACCCGTGGGAGCGGGCCCCCGCCACGGTCCGGCGACTGATGGTCCTGCTCGCCGTGAAGGAGTCCGAAGACACGATGGCGCACCCCGACGGTACGGAAGCACCGCTGCTGTGGACACTGGCAGGCAGCGGCAAGGAGTCGCTGGCGGCCGGCGCGCGCGGCCTGCACGCGTACCTGGCCGGTCGTGACGACTGGAGCCCCCAGGACATCGCGTTCACCCTCGCGCGCACCGCTTCCGAGGGGAGCCGGCGGGCGGCACTGGTGGCGGACGGCCGCGACGGATTCCTGCGGCGGCTGGACGCGCTCGCCGAGGGCAGGAGCATGCCCGGCCTGGTGGAGGGCGCCGCAGGGGCAGGCCGCCGGGTCG
The DNA here is from genome assembly GCF_040629945.1 of Kitasatospora sp. NPDC005856. Classification (NCBI taxonomy): domain Bacteria; kingdom Bacillati; phylum Actinomycetota; class Actinomycetes; order Kitasatosporales; family Streptomycetaceae; genus Kitasatospora; species Kitasatospora sp. NPDC005856. The sequence continues at coordinate 56,928 of NZ_JBEXWT010000050.1, forward strand.
CCTTCGTGTTTCCCGGACAGGGCGCGCAATGGCCCCGGATGGCGGTGGACCTGCTGGACACCTCCGCAGTGTTCCGCGACCGGATGGACGCGTGCGCGCAGGCCCTGGAACCGTTCGTCGACTGGTCGCCGATCGACGTGCTCCGCGACCCGGACGCGCCGGGCGCGCCTGCCGCGGACCGGGCCGACGTGGTGCAGCCCCTGCTGTTCGCCGTGACGGTGTCGCTCGCCGAGCTGTGGCGCTCCCACGGCGTGGAACCGGCCGCCGTGCTCGGGCACAGCGTCGGCGAGGTCACCGCCGCCGCGGTCAGCGGCGCGCTGTCCATGGACGACTCCGCGCGGGTGGTCGCCCTGTGGAGCCAGGCCCAGGCGACCTTGGCCGGGCAGGGCGACATGGTCTCCGTCATGGCCCCGGCCGACGAGGTCGAGCCGCGGCTGCGCCGCTGGGACGGCCGCCTCGTCGTCGCCGCGCACAACGGGCCGCGGTCCGTGATCGTCTCCGGTGACCGCGACGCCGCGGCCGAACTCCTTGCCGACCTGGCCTCGGACGCGGTGCACGCACGGCGGATCGCGGTGGGCCTGGCCGCCCACTCCCCCCACATCGACGCGATCATCCCCCGGATGCGCGCCGACCTCGCACCGATCCGGCCCCGCACACCGCGGCTGCCCTACTACTCCGGACTGACCGGCGGACGACTGGACGCCCCGGTCCTGGACGCCGACTACTGGTGCCGCAACCTGCGCGACACGGTCAGGTTCCACGAGGCGGCCGGCGCCCTGCTGCGGGACGGGTACGACGTCCTGCTGGAGGTCAGTCCGCACACCGTGCTGACCTCCGCCCTCACGGACTGCGCGGAGGAACACGGCGCGCAGGCCACCGTCCTCGGGACGCTGCGCCGGGACCAGGACGGTCCGGGCCGGTTCCTGGCCTCGCTCGGTGACCTGTACGTGTGCGGTGCCGCCCCGGAACGGGAAGCGCCGCCCGCCGGGCAGCACGCCCGGGTACCGCAACTGCCGGCGGCCGTCCTGGCGGCGCTCGCGGAGCCCGGCCCGGCCGACGCGAACGGGCCGGCCGACGCGGGCGCCACGGGCGGCGGCCGGGAGGTCGGCCGCGCGTTCCGCGCGGAGCCGGCCGGAACGGACGCCCCGGAACGGCGCGCCGCGCTGGCACGGCTGGTGGGCGAGGAGATCGCCGCGCTGACCGGGCGGTCCGATCCGGTCCCCGCCGACGTGGCCTTCCTCGACCTGGGATTCGACTCCGTCACCGCCGTGGAGCTGCGCAACCGGCTGAGCGCGGCGACGGCGCTGCGCATCCCGGCGACGGTTGTCTTCGACTGCCCGACCCCGGCGGCCCTGACCGCGTACCTCTGCGCCGAGATCAGCGGCGACCGGCCTGACAGGAACACGGACGCGGACGAGCCGGTGCGGCGGGCCGAGGACGACGACCCTGTGGTGATCGTCGGCATGGGCTGCCGCTTCCCCGGCGGTGTCGGCAGCCCCGACGAACTCTGGGAGCTGGTGTCGGCAGGTGCCGACGCCGTCTCCGCGCTGCCCGACGACCGCGGTTGGGACACCGCCGGACGGTACGACCCCGCACCGGGCACACCGGGCCGGTACTACCAGCGGGAGGCGGGTTCGCTCGCCGGAGCGGCCGACTTCGACGCCGAGTTCTTCGGCATCTCGCCGCGCGAGGCGCTGGCCATGGACCCGCAGCAGCGGCTGCTGCTGGAGACCACCTGGGAGGCGCTGGAGCGGGCCGGGATCGACCCGTCCACCCTGCGGCGGACCCCGACGGGCGTCTACGTCGGGGCGATGACCATGGACTACGGCCCCTCCCTCGAACAGGGCGCCGACGAGGGCGGCCACCTGCTGACCGGCAACACGGGGAGCGTCGCGTCGGGCCGCCTGGCCTACACCCTCGGCCTGGAGGGAGCGGCGGTCACCGTGGACACGGCGTGCTCGTCCTCGCTGGTGGCCCTGCACCTCGCGGTCCGGGCGCTGCGCTCCGGCGAGTGCTCGCTGGCCCTGGCCGGCGGCGCGACCGTGATGTCCACGGTCGGCATGCTCGTGGAGTTCAGCCGACAGGGCGGCCTGGCCCCGGACGGCCGCTGCAAGGCGTTCGCGGCGGCCGCCGACGGCTTCGGCCTGGCCGAGGGCGTGGGCATGCTGCTGCTGGAGCGGTTGTCGGACGCCCGCCGCAACGGGCACCCGGTGCTGGCGGTGGTGCGTGGTTCGGCGGTGAACCAGGACGGTGCGAGCAATGGTCTGACGGCGCCGAACGGTCCGTCGCAGCAGCGGGTGATCCGGGCGGCGCTGGCGGACGCGGGGCTGACCGTGTCGGACGTGGACGTGGTGGAGGCGCACGGTACGGGGACGCGGTTGGGCGACCCGATCGAGGCGCAGGCGCTGCTGGCCACCTACGGCCAGGGGCGGCCTTCGGATCGCCCGGTGTGGATCGGCTCGCTGAAGTCCAACATCGGCCACGCCCAAGCCGCGGCCGGTGTGGGCGGGGTCATCAAGTCGGTGCTGGCGCTGCGGCACGGCGTGATGCCCAAGACGCTGCACGTGGACGGTCCCACACCCGAGGTGGACTGGTCGGCGGGCGCCGGCCGGCTGCTGACGGAGGCCCGGGCGTGGGACGACACGGGCCGTCCGCGCCGGGCGGGCGTGTCCTCCTTCGGCATCAGCGGGACCAACGCCCACGTCATCCTGGAGTCCGCGCCGGCCGAGGCGGTGGAGGACGCCCCGCGTCCCGGGACGGTGGTGTGGCCGGTGTCGGCGCGCAGCGCCGAGGCACTGCGCGCGCAGGCGGAGGCGTTGGCGGCGCGGGTGGCGGCGGAGCCGGGCCTCGACGTGGCGGACGTGGGTTGTTCGCTGGCGGTGGGGCGTGCGTCCTTCGAGCACCGTGCGGTGGTGGTGGGTGGGGACCGGAGCGAACTGCTCGACGGCGTGAAGGCGCTGGCGCAGGGTGCCGCGGTATCCGGCGGTGGGCTGGTTTCCGGTCGGGTGGCGTTGGTGTTCCCGGGTCAGGGTTCGCAGTGGGTGGGGATGGCCGCGGAGTTGCTGGCCGGGTCGGAGGTGTTCGCGGGGCGGATGGCGGAGTGCGGGCGGGCGCTGGCGCCTTACGTCGACTGGTCGTTGACGGAGGCGTCGGGTTCGGAGGCGTTGCTGGCGCGGGTCGATGTGGTGCAGCCGGTGTTGTGGGCCGTGATGGTGTCACTGGCGGAGGTGTGGCGGTCGTTCGGGGTGACGGTCGATGCCGTGGTGGGCCACTCCCAGGGCGAGGTTGCGGCTGCCGTGGTGGCGGGTGGTCTGAGTCTGGAGGACGGGGCGCGGGTGGTTGCGCTGCGTTCCCGTGCGGTGGGGGCGTTGGCGGGGCGTGGCGGTATGGCGTCGCTGCCGCTGCCGGTGGACGCGGTGCGGGAGCGCATCGCGGGGCGGTTGTCGGTGGCGGCGGTGAACGGTCCGTCGTCGACGGTGGTGTCGGGTGACGCGGACGCGGTCGCCGCGTTGGTGGAGGCTCTGGTCGGGGAGGGTGTGCGGGCGCGGTTGATCGAGGTCGATTACGCGTCGCACTCCGCGCATGTGGAGGAGGTCCGCGAGCAGCTGCTCGCCGACCTGGACGGCATCGTGCCGCTGTCCGGTGCGGTGCCGTTCTATTCGAGCGTCACGGGCGGCCTGTTGGACACGACGGCCCTGGACGCCGAGTACTGGTACCGCAACCTGCGGGAGACCGTCGAGTTCGAGCAGGCCACCCGCGCGCTCCTGGTGACCGGGCACCGCCTTTTCATCGAGTCCAGTCCGCACCCGGTGCTGTCGGTGGCGGTGGGGGAGTCGGTGGAGGCGGCGGGTGCGGACGCCGCGGTGCTGGGGACGTTGCGTCGCGGGGAGGGCGGTCCGGCGCAGGTGCTGCGCGCGGTCGGCCGTGGCTGGGAGCGCGGATTGGAGGTGGACTGGTCGCGGGCGTTCCCGGGGGCCCGGCGCGTCGAGCTGCCGACGTACGCCTTCCAGCGCACCCGCTACTGGCTGACGGCCCCCGCCGCCATCCCGGCCGCCCCCGCCGAGGACCGCTGGGACGACCTGGAACTGCAGGACCCCACCCGGCTCGCCGAAATCCTCGGGGTCGGCCATGCCGCCCTGGACGAAGTCCTGCCCGCACTGTCGGCCTGGCGCTCCGTCAGGAGCCGTGAGCGGAAGGCGGAATCCTGGCGCTACCACGTCGCCTGGGCACCCCTGTCGGTCACGCCGGCGGACGGCCTGCCCGGTCGCTGGCTCGCTTTGCGTCCTGAGGGCGGTGACGCGGCGGCCGTCCTGGACGCCCTCGGCGAGGCCGGAGCCGACCTCCTCCCGTGCGTCGTCGCCGATCCGGGCGCGACCCGCGAACAGCTGGCCGCCCTGCTCACGGAGACCGCCGGGGAGCAGCCGATCGCCGGCGTGCTGTCCCTGTTGTCCTGGGAGGAGCGCCCCCACCCCGAACACCCCGACCTGCCCGGTGGCCCGGCGCTGACCCTCGCGCTGGCCCAGGCACTGGAGGACGCGGGCATCCAGGCCCGGCTCTGGATGCTGACGAAGGGACTGGCGGTCCTGGGCGGCGCGGAGCGGCCCGGACACGTCGGTCAGGCCGCCTCCGCCGCCCTGGGCCGGACGCTGGCCCTGGAGCACCCGCACCGCCGGGGCGGCCTGGTCGACCTGCCCGAGGTGCTGGACGCACGGGCCGCCCGCCGCCTGTGCGCGGTGCTCGCGGGAGCCGCGGTCGACGAGGAACAGGTGGCGGTGCGCTCCACCGGGGTCCACGGACGCCGGCTCCGCCCCGCGTCGTCCGGGTCGCCGAAGGCCCGTGCAGGCGGCCCGGACGTCCGGTGGCGGGGCACGGTCCTGGTCACCGGCGGCACCGGCGGCGTCGGCTCGCACACGGCGCGCTGGCTGGCGGGCCAGGGCACGGAGCGGCTGCTGCTGGTCAGCCGACGCGGCGCCGACGCCCCCGGTACGGACGCGCTGCGGGCGGAACTGACGGCGCTGGGCGCCGAAGTGGCCTTCGCAGCCTGCGACGTCGCCGACCCGGCCGCACTGGCGGCGCTGCTCGCCGACATCCCGGCGCGATACCCGCTGTCCGCCGTCATCCATGCGGCGGGCGTCCTCGACGACGGTGTGCTCGACGCGCTGGACCCCGCGCGGCTCGCCGTGGTGCTGCGCGCCAAGCTGACCGCCGCACGGAACCTGCACGAGGCCACCGCAGGTCTCGACCTGTCGGCCTTCGTGGTGTTCTCGTCGGTGATGGGCGTCGTGGGCAACGCCGGACAGGGCAACTACGCGGCCGCCAACGCGGCCGTCGACGCACTCGTCGCCGCCCGCCGGGCCGCCGGGCTGCCCGGCACGTCCGTGGCCTGGGGCGCCTGGGCCGGGCCGGGCATGCTGGCGGACGAGGTCGCCGCACGGCTGCGGGACTTCGGCATGCCGGTGATGGAGCCCGAAACGGCCGTCACCGCGATCGGCCGGGCACTGGAGGCGGACGACACGCTGGTCGTGGTCGCCGACGTCGACTGGAAGCGCTTCACCGCGGCCATCGGCCTGCGGTCCGCCGCCCTGCTCGACGGGCTACCGGACCCGGCGGCCGCGGGGCCCGCCCCGGACACCGCCGGACTGTCGGCGGGCCGGGAGGGCGACGGCGCCGCCGACACTCTGCGGCAGCGGATCGCCGTACTGCCGCGCCACGAGGACCGGGTCAGGACGCTCACCGAACTGGTGCGCACCCATGCGGCGACGGTCCTGCGCCACCCCGACGTCGACACGGTCCAGCCCGGAAAGGCGTTCTCCGCGCTCGGATTCGACTCCCTGATGGCGGTGGAGCTGCGTAACCGGCTCGCCGCCGTCACCGGGCTGGCCCTGCCCGCCACCGTCCTCTTCGACCACCCCACGCCGTCGGCACTGGCCGACCGGCTGCTCGCGGAACTGGACCTGAACCCGAACCCGGACCTGCCGGACGCGACGAGCGGCATCGCCGAGTCCGCCGGGGCCGCCGACCCCGTCGGCAACGAGCCGATCGCGATCGTCGGCATGGGCTGCCGCTTCCCCGGCGGGGTCGCCCGGCCCGAGGACTTCTGGCAGCTGCTCTCCAAGGGCACCGACGCCGTCGGCGACTGGCCGTCGAACCGGGGCTGGGACACCGAGGGGCTGTACGACCCGGACCCCGACCGCGCCGGCACCACGTACAGCAGGCAGGGCGGCTTCCTGCACGACGCGGCCGACTTCGACGCGGAGTTCTTCGGCATCTCGCCGCGCGAGGCCCTGGCCATGGACCCGCAGCAGCGGCTGCTCCTGGAGACCGCCTGGGAGGCGGTCGAGGGCGCCGGGCAGGATCCGACCGCGCTGAAGGACCGGCAGGTCGGCGTCTACATCGGCACCAACGGCCAGGACTACTCCGCGCTGCTGGAGGGCGCCGAGGGCGTGTCCGAGGGCCACCTGCTGACCGGGAACACGGCCAGCGTGCTGTCGGGGCGGCTGTCCTACGTCCTCGGCCTCCAGGGGCCCTCGCTCACCGTCGACACCGCGTGCTCCTCGTCGCTGGTGGCGCTGCACCTGGCCGTGCAGGCACTGCGGCGCGGCGACTGCGAGCAGGCCCTCGCGGGCGGGGTGACGGTGATGAGCACCCCGCGGCTCTTCGTGGAGTTCAGCCGTCAGCGCGGGCTCGCCGCCGACGGACGGTGCAAGGCGTTCTCGGCGGACGCGGACGGCACCGGCTGGGGCGAGGGCGCCGGAGTGCTGCTGCTGGAGCGCCACAGCGACGCCCTGCGCCACGGCCACCCCGTACTCGCGCTGATCACCGGCACCGCCGTGAATCAGGACGGCGCCAGCAACGGGCTCACCGCTCCCAACGGCCCGTCCCAGCAGCAGGTCATCCGCGCCGCGCTGGCCGACGCCGCGCTGCGCGCCGACCAGATCGACGCGATCGAGGCCCACGGCACCGGCACGAAGCTGGGCGACCCCATCGAAGCGCAGGCGCTCCAGGCCGTCCACGGGCCGGCGCGCACGGCGGACCGGCCGCTGTGGCTCGGCTCCGTGAAGTCGAACATCGGGCACACCCAGGCGGCGGCCGGGGTGGCCGGAGTGATGAAGATGGTGCTGGCCATCCGCCACGGCGAACTGCCGGGAACCCTGCACGCCGGGACGCCGAACCCGCACGTCGACTGGTCCGACGGTGCCATCCGCCTGCTCACCGCGCACACCCCGTGGCCGGAGACCGGGAACCCGCGCCGGGCAGGCGTGTCGTCGTTCGGCATCAGCGGCACCAACGTGCACGCGATCATCGAGCAGGCGCCCGCCATCGCGGCCGTGCCCGCCGTGGACCGGACCGACATCCCGGCCGCCCCCACCGAGGGAACCGCCGCCACCCCCGCCGCCGCCACGATGGCGCTCGCCGCGGACACCGCCGTCCCCACCGCCCGCCGTACCGGCTCGCCCGTGCCGCTGCTGCTCTCGGCCAGGACTCCGGAGGCCCTGCGGGTCCAGGCCGGTCGGCTGGTGAGCCGGCTCGACGCCGACCCGGACGTCGAACTGGTGGACGTCGCCTATTCGCTCGCCACGGGACGGGCCCCGCTCGAACACAGGGCCGCCGTCCTGGGACGGGACCGGGCGTCCGTCCGGCGCTCGCTCACCGCACTCGCGCGCGGCACGACAGCGGGCCGACTGCTCACCGGCGGCGTGCGCCCCGGCCGGACCGCCTTCCTGTTCCCGGGACAGGGCAGCCAGCGGGCCGGAGCCGGCGCAGAGCTCTACCGCGACGACCCGGTGTTCGCCGACGCCCTCGACGACGTGCTGACCGGCCTGGACCCGCACCTCGACCTGAACCTGCGCGACCTCCTGTTCGCCGAGCCCGGAACCCCCGACGCGGAGCTGCTCGACCGCACCCGGTACACCCAGCCCGCACTGTTCGCCCTGGAGACGGCGCTGTTCCGGCTCGTACGGCACTGGGGCGTGCGGCCCGACCTGCTGATGGGGCACTCCATCGGCGAACTCGCCGCCGCCCACGCCGCGGGCGTGCTGGACCTGCCCGACGCCTGCGCGCTGGTGACGGCCCGGGGCCGGCTGATGGACGAACTGCCCGAGGGCGGGACGATGGTGGCGGTGGAGGCCGGCGAGGAGGAAGTACGCCAGGCCCTGTCGGCCGAGGACCGGGACGCGGTGGACATCGCCGCCGTCAACGGGCCCGACTCCGTGGTCCTGTCCGGTGACGAGGACGCGGTAAGCCGCCTGGCCGGGGCGTTCCGCGCCCGCGGCCGGCGCATCCGGCGCCTGAGCGTGAGCCACGCCTTCCACTCCGCCCGGATGGACGGCATGCTCGACGCCTTCCGGGACGTGGCCGAGTCGCTGACCTACCACGCGCCCGGCATCGAGATCGTCTCCAACCTGACCGGGCGTACGGCCACGGCCGCGGAACTCCGCTCCCCCGACCACTGGGTGCGGCACGCCCGGGGCACCGTGCGCTTCCTGGAGGGGGCCCGCCGACTGCGGGCCGAGGGCGCGACCACGTACCTCGAACTCGGACCGGGCGGCGTGCTGTCCGGCATGCTCCACGCCTGCCTCCCCGAACCCGGCGCCGGCCCCGCCGCCGGCGGCCCTGCGCCCGCCCCCGGCGGCTCCGGGGCGGTGCCGCTGCTGCGCGGTGACCGCGGCGAGCCGGACGCGGTCCGCGCCGCACTCGCCTCGCTGCACCTGCGCGGCGTGGCGGTGGACTGGTCGGCGGGCTGGAGCGGCACCGACGTGCGGCGGGTCGACCTGCCCACCTACGCCTTCCAGCACCGGCGCTTCTGGCCGGAAGCCGCGTCGGACCCGGCCCCCGCCGCCTGGCGCGCCCGCCGGGGGACCGCGGCCCCCGTCGGCCCCCGCCGCTACCGCATCGCATGGGAGCCGCTCACCGCGCCCGCGGAGCTCCGCCTCTCCGGCCGCTGGCTGCTCGTCACCCCGGACGGACCCGGTGCCGAGGACACCGCGCTCGCCTGCGAACAGGCGCTCGCCGGACACGGCGCCGACGTGGCCGTGATCCGGGTCGGGGCCGCCGCCGAACGCGCCGAACTGGCCGCGCTGCTCCCGGAGTTCGGCTCCTTGGACGGCGTCCTGTCGCTGCTGGCCCTGGCCGAGGGCCCCCGCCCGGGCCTGCCGGTGCTCGACGCCTGCCTGACCGGGACCCTGCTGCTGCTCCAGGCCCTGGGCGACAGCGGCATCGACGCACCCCTGTGGTGCGCCACCCGCGGCGCGGTGGCAGCCGACGACACGGAGGAGGTCCGCCCCGAGCAGGCCCAGGTGTGGGGCCTGGGCCGGGTGGCGGCACTGGAGCACCCGCTGCGCTGGGGCGGCCTGGTCGACCTGCCGGACCTGCTGGACGGGCCCGCGCTGGACGGGCTGTGCGCGGTGCTGACCGGACGGGACGGCGAGGACCAGGTGGCCGTACGCGCGCCGGCACCGTCGGGCCGCCGGCTCGTCCCCGCGCCGGAGCCCGCGACACCTGCGCCCGCACCGTGGACGCCGCGCGGCACGGTCCTCGTCACCGGCGGCACCGGCGGCCTCGGCGCCCAGGTGGCGCGCTGGCTCGCGGAGCGCGGTGCGGACCACCTGGTCCTGCTCAGCAGGCGGGGCCCCGAGGCCCCGGGAGCCGACGCGCTGGCCGACGCCCTGGCGGCGCTCGGCGCCCGGAGCACCCTGCTGGCCTGCGACGTCGCCGACCGCACCGCGCTGGAACGGATCCTGGAGCGGCTGCACGCCGAGGGCGACACCGTACGGGCCGTGGTGCACACCGCGGGACTCACCTCGGACACCGCGTTGATGGACTGCACGCCGGAGGAACTGGCCCTGCGGACGGCGGCCAAGACGCGCGGCGCGGCCCACCTCGACGCTCTGTTCGAAGGCCGCCCGCTGGACGCCTTCGTGCTGTTCTCCTCGATCTCGGGCACCTGGGGCAGCGGCGGCCGGACCACCCAGGCGTCGGCCGGCACGCAGGCCCAGTACGCCCAGGACCCCGACTCGGTGTCCACGGCGGCGGCGGGCGGCATGCAGGCCT